>CAYRZG010000056.1:0-8501 GCA_964428695.1 uncultured Desulfurococcales archaeon | reverse complement strand
GGATAGGCTTCAGCCTCAGCCCCCTCCTATGGTGCCACTTCTGGCCCCACTACTACTGCGCCGGCAGGGTGAAGGTTAGAGGCAAGGATAGGAGGCTCTGCGAGGAGAACAGGTACTATTATAACCTCAGCGCCGGCAGGGTGCAGACTCCCACGCTGGGCTGGGTCATAGAGCGTACCAGGGAGAACGCGGAGAAGATCGCATACTTCAGCCTGGAAATACCCGTCGACGGCGAGAAGGCCACGTTGAGATTCAAGTCCGAAGACCTGGGGGACCCGAGGGAGGTCGAGAGACTGGCGGCTACCATCTTCGGCGCTAAGAGCCTACCTAAGACTAAGATGCTCGAAGTCGAGACGCCAGTTATCGTGGAGGTTGTGGAGGAGAGTGTGGAGAAGCTCAACCCGCCCCCACCCTACACCACAGACACCATGATAGCCGACGCCAACCGCTACCTGCGCCTGGGAGCCCCCGAGACTATGAGGCTGGCCCAGAACCTGTTCGAGTGGGGACTCATAACATACCATAGAACCGACTCCACAAGGGTGAGCGATAAGGGCATAGAGGTTGCAAGAGAGTGGATAAGCCAAGCCTACCCAGAGTACGCCGAGAAACTGTTCAGGCCGCGCCGCTGGGGCGAGGGCGGCGCACACGAGGCGATAAGACCCACCAGACCGATAGACGCCGAGACGCTCGCGAGGCTCGTAGAAGAGGGAATAATGGAGGTCGCCGGAGTACTCACCAGGAACCACCTTAGACTCTACGACCTCATATTCAGGAGGTTCATGGCGAGCCAGATGGCCGAAGCCCCCGCCAGAAGGGTGAAGTATAGGGTAACAGTACTCGCAGAGGAATCCAGCGACGGGAAAGTCTATGAAAAACCCCTTGGGAGCCTAGAGGTTGAGAGGCTGGTCGAGATAGGCGAGCCTGGCGATCTGGCCTCGAGGGGGTTCACGCTAGTATGGCCCTACATCCGGGAGGAGCCACGGCTCCCCACCGGGAGAGTCTCCGCCACGCTACGCTACCTTGGCATGAGGGGGAGGGTCCCGCTCTACACGCAGGGCGACATTATAAGGTTGATGAAGGAGAGGGGTATCGGGAGGCCTAGCACCTACGCTAAGATAGTTGAGACCCTCCTTAGGAGGGCCTATATTGTGAGGGTCTCGCCCAACGGCGGGGTAGAGTGGGTTAAGAGCACACCCCGGGGCGAGGCGGTTTACGAGTATCTCACAAGCTACCTTAGGACCGCTCCTGTAGAGGAGCTTCCAGAGGGCTTCGACCCCGAGGCACTGCGGAGGGTCCCCGAGCTGGTGGGAGAGGAGCGTACCAGGAGGCTCCAGGAGCTCATGGACGCGATAGAGCGGGGGGAGGAGGAGAGGGTTAAAATCCTAGAACAGGTCTACGGTGAAATTGAGGGTATAGCCCTGCCGATAATCCGGGCCTACCGCGAGCCTCGCGGAGGGCTCTCAGAGTGCGTTAGAGGCTACAGGCGTAGGGGAGAGGCGGGGGAGGGTGGATAGGACTCTAACAATAGCGGTATACCATGGAAGGGTTAAGGCAACGCCGCACGGGCCTGCCTTCAACAATAACACCCAGTACATCCAGAGGGTTATCCACCAGTTCGCCGACGAGATCCTCCCAGAGGCGGGGCACGTGGACCTACTAGTCCTCCACGCATACCCTTCCACCGGCAACATTCCAGGCTACGTGGAGGGCGACGACCTTGCTAGGGAGAAGATAAGGCAGAGGAGCCTAATCCTAAACCCCACGGCTGCCACGTCCAGCAACCCGCTACACATGATACTCTCGGAGTCCGCCAGGCTCGGGGTGAACATACTATACGGGCCCGTCTACGAGGTTGCAGGCCCCCGCTACTATGTGACCACGGCGCTTGTGACGCCTGAGGGGGAGGTCTACAAGTATAGGAGACTGTGCCTCACCCCTAGGGAGAGGAGGCTGGGCCTCTCGCCGGGGAACGAGCCGGTAGTGTTCACAATAACACGGGATGGGAGGGTTGTCGGGAGGATAGGCGTGTTCTCAGACATGGACCTAGCATGCCCCGAGCTGTTCCGCTCCTACAGGATAATGGGGGTAGACGTGATCCTAGGCCATGCTATGCCCTCCCCAGGCCAGGTGGTTCCCCTAGTGGAGGAGGGGCAGGTTGTAACATACGAGCCATGCATGCTAGACAAGCTGGTCACCGTGAGGGCTATGGATTCTGGAGTGCCCCTGGTGCTGGTGGGGGGAGTCCTCAACATCGTGGGGGCCGGCGGCAGGCTTGTGGCCAAACACTGGGCTCCAACAGTCATAGTCGACCCCGAGGGTCCCGGTCTCGAATCCTGCTTCACGCTAGCCGGCACGGTCGGCGACGACTCCAGGCCCTTCCTTGGACCGGATAGTATTGGTAGGTTCAAGACGATACACGTTGAGTCGAACTCTGAGAGGAGCCTAGTAGACGACCCCGTGGAGGTCAACTGTAAGAAGAGTATAAAGAGGATTATAAGGTCGTTCTGCGGGGGTAGGCGTTAGACTACCTTGCCGGGGTTCAGTATCCCCTTTGGGTCGAAGGCCCTCTTGATGCTGCGCATGATTTCGAGGAGCCTACCGCTCCCCCTCGAGTCCAGCTCCATTTTCAGCCCCTTCTTCTTCAACATTCCAATCCCGTGCTCGGCGCTCACACTCCCACCCAGCCTGACCGCTAGCTCCATGACCTCATGGTACCACTCCTCCACTCTCCTCGCCTCCTCGCTATTCCCAGGATCATAGCCTACGGCCGGGTGTAGGTTCCCATCCCCGATATGGCCGCCGAGGAGCATGGTTAGCCCGTACTTCTCCTCCAGCCTCCTAAGCTCCCTCACCGCTTCGACTAGCCTGCTGGGCGGGACTACGATGTCTTCGATGAGCACCATGACTCGCCCCTTGCCTCCGAGCCTCTCCTGCGTAGCCATTACCTGGGCTGTGAACAGGTTCTTCCTTATAGTGAAGAGGCCCTTCTCCAACGCCTCCTCAGTTGTCCACGCCGTGTATACTTTGGAGGCGCCGTGGGAGCGGAGGGTTTCGACTAGCCAGTCTAGCACCCGCCTGGCGGCCTCCCTCTGGACGTCTATGCCAACTAGTAGCATGTGGCCCTCGGCTTCAACACTTGCCCTAGCCGCTCTGGCGGCTATCCTCACGGTCCTGTCGTCCATGAACTCCATTATGAGCGGCTGTACTCCAGCCTCCTTTATCGCCACTACCGTCTCGGCCACCTGCTCTAGGCTCGGGTAGAATGCTAGCGCGTACACAACCTGCTCGGGGAGCGGGGTTATGCGTAGCACAGCCTTGGTCACTAGCGCTAGGGTCCCCTCGCTCCCCACTATGAGTCTTGCTAGATCATACCCCTGCCTGCACTTGAGGGTCTTGCACCCCGCGAACACCACGGTGGCGTCTTCGTCGGCGAGTACAAGCTCGAGGCCTAGAACCCAGTCCCTCATGGTTCCGTACTTTGCGCCCCCCATCCCGCCGGCCCCACTGTTGACCGCCCCTCCCACCGTGGCAACGGCGCTGCTTGCGGGGTCCACCGGGAACATGTACCCTTTAGCGGCGAGATGGTCGTTGAGCTCGTCTATCCTCACCCCCGGCTCTACTATGACGTAGCTATCTACTATGCTCTCCTCTAGTATCCTGTTCATGCGCTCGAAGCTAACCACAACGCCGGGCGGGCGGGGGATGGCGCTCCCCGTGAGGCTGGTGCCGCTACCCTGCGGGTATATGGCCATCCCAGTCCTGTACGCCCACCTCACAAGCCTCCTAACGTCGTCCAGGCTCTCGGGGAAGACCACAGCCTCCGCGGCACCCTCGAGCCCGCTGGGCTCCCGGGCGTAGAGGCGGACAATGGCCGGGTCCCGGATAACCTTCCCCCTGAGACTCCTCTCGAGGCTGGCTAGGGCCGAGGATGCTTGGGCCAAGCAGTCCACCAGGCTAACAGTCTACATGTGGAGGGTTTAAACTCGACCCCTACAACCCCCGCTGCCGGTGGCCATTGTGGCAGGCCGCAAGCCCCTATCGATAGAAGATGTTGTCTCTATAGTTAGGTTCACTGGGCTAGACGCCAACGGCAAGGGAGGGGTAGCCTACACTCTGCTAAGGCCCATGCTAGCCGAGAACAAGAACAGGGGCGAGCTCTGGATACACTGGCCCGGCGGCGAGAAGAGCGTAGTGGACGACGACTCGGCCTCCCAGCCCAAGTGGAGCCCCGATGGGGACAGGGTAGCCTACATTGGTAGGATGGGGGCCGGCGAGAAGGAGGAGGGCTCCGGCATATACATTGCATACTCCTCTGGTGCTAGGAGGCTCGCATGGTTCAAGCATGGCGTGTCGACGATATCATGGCTGGACGAGTCTAGGATAGCCGCCGTCGCCAGGGAGCCGGTCGAGGGAGAGTGGGATGAGGACTATGTTGCAACCTCCAAGCTCCCTCTGTGGAGGGACGGGGCCGGGATAGTAGCGGGGCTGAGGGCGAGGATAGCGATAGTGGACGCCTGGAGCGGGAGGGTCGAGCATCTAGCCTCGGAGGAGCAGGTTGGAAGCCTAGAGGCTTGCCGAGACCGCATCTACTACACGGTCCCAGCCGACACGCTCAACCCTACCAAGACCAGGCTGGTAGAACTGGGGCTGGACGGCGAGAAGAAGATTATAGTGGAGGGCCCGAGCATAGGCGGGCTAAAGTGTATCGGCGGCAGACTCTACCTTCTAGCCCACAACCACGAGATTGGGATAGCCAGCCACTATAGGTTGCACGTGCTCGAGGGTGAGAGGCTAGAGTGTCTAACATGCAGGGTTCTAGACAGGAACATATGGAGTATACCTGGGGACCTGGAGGGCGAGCCGGTCATACACTACGCCGACAGGGGGAGGGCCCTACTCGCAGTGTACTCCGAGGGGAGGCTCGAGCCAGTAAGCCTGGCCGACGGGGTAGAGTATGTCTACATGGCCTCATCGAGCGGGGAGACCCTCGCATACGTGGCCGCGAGCCCGACGAAGCCCCCGGAACTCTACATCTCCAGGAATGGGAGGCGTGAGAGGGCCACATGGTTTAACAGGTGGGTGGAAGACAGGCTTCTAGCCGAGCCTGTCCACTTCACGGTGGAGGCGGCGGGCGACACTGTAGATGCATGGCTCCTACTCCCCCCGGAGGCTGAGGGGAGGGTCCCACTCATACTCTACATTCACGGCGGGCCTAAGGGCATGTACGGCTATCACTTCCCCGCAGAGCAGCAGTACTTCGTGGGCAAGGGCTACGCAATACTCATGGTGAACCCGCGCGGCAGCGACGGGTATAGCGAGGAGTTCGCCGACATTAGGGGCAGGTATGGTGAGGTCGACTACGAGCAGCTAATGGCGGCACTCGACAAGGCGCTACAGGAGTACCCGATAGACCCAGATAGGCTGGCTGTGACCGGCATAAGCTACGGCGGCTACATGACGAACGTCGTCATAACTAAGACAGACAGGTTTAGGGCGGCGATAGCGGAGAACGGTATCGCAGACTGGATAGCAGACTACTGGGCCAGCGACATAGGCTACTGGTTCGACCCCGACCAGATAGGGGGCACCCCACAGGACAATCTAGAAGCCTACGTGGCGAAGAGCCCAGCCTTCCACGCCGACCGTGTGAAGACCCCCCTGCTAACCATACACTCGATGCACGACTACAGGTGCTTCATAGACCAGGCTCTAGCAATGCACGTGTCGCTAGTAGCCCGGGGCAAGGAGTCGAAGCTCGTAGTATTCCGCGAGGGCAGCCACGGGCACAGCGTTTACGCCAAGCCGAGGCATAGGAGGAAGAGGCTTGAGATAATCGAGAGGTTCCTCGAAGAGAAGCTCGGGTCGAAGGCGGATAAAAGCCCCGGGGAAGGCTAGGAGCGTGGAGGCCTGCCCGCGCGAGGCCCCCGGGTCCCGGGGGGTGCGGTGAGCGCGTGGAGGCTCCACCCCTAGGCCCCACCACATATACGCCAACTAAACATATATACTTATAGTCCATGTGTAATCGTTAATATCCTCCACATGCAACAGACCCCATGGTGGCATGTTATGGTCCCGAGACTTCCGAGGAGGAGCCTACCGCTACTAGCCAGGGACATAATGACTCCTGAGCCAGTCACTGTGAGCGAGAAGACGCCGCTGAGAGAGGCGGCTAGGATAATGTGTGAGAAGCGGATCGGGAGCGTGCTAGTCGTTGGCGAGACCGGGGAGCTGAGGGGAATACTGACGGAGAGGGACGTCACATGCGCTGCTGGGAGGCAGGAGAACGTGCTCGACATGCCCGTATGGGAGTTCATGACTCCGGAGCCGGCCACAGTCTACCCGGAGACGCCGGTCTCGGAGGTGCTGGAGAAGTTTAGGGAGCTGGGAGTACGTCATCTCCCAGTGGTCGACAGGCAGGGTAGGCCGGTGGGAGTGATCAGTGTGAGGGACGTGCTCGCCCTCATAGAGCTGCTCTTCCGCATGTTCCGCCCCTAGCACCTATTCGCATAGATGGAAACCTGTTAAACGAGACGTTATAGCCTCCCACCAGGTTCCCACAGGCTCCTAGGGTGCCAAGGATGCTACAAGTACTAGCCGACATACTGGCGGGCCGCCGCCACTGCCGCGGGCTGGAGGAGAGGCTTGAAAGGCTCCCACGCTACAAGCCCCAGTTCAAGAGGCTCCTGGCAGACGTGATAGCCGAATGTATAGTTGAGATGCTCGGAGAAGACCTAGTCGAGGAGATATACTTGGTAGACCTTACCGGCGGAGAGGTGTCCACGGACTTCTCCGGCAGGGATGTCGACATAGTTATCATAGGGTCGGAGAAGCTGATAGGCCACGAGGGCGAGGTGAAGCGCGTACTTGAAACGTACTTCAACATGGTCTTCGAGAAGCTGCTAGGCTTCTACATCGCTGAGACTGGCAAGAGAGACATAGTGGAGATACACGTCGCCACAAGCCTCGACATGGGCTACGGTAGGCTAGTGAAAAGCCGATTCTACCCAGCGATACCCCTCTGGAGGAAGAGGAGGAGCAACGTAAGCATAGGCCTGGGAATCTAGAAGGGGAACACCTGCCCGGAAACCCTCCTCGCGGGCCACGCCCTTACTAGCCTGGAAACCCTAGAGTGCACGAGATTATAGTATGGCGTGTCCCGCTCGTCCCTAACAATGTGGATCTCGACAACGTTGGGTATGCCAAGCTTCTCGACCGGGTCGAAGCCTAGAGCCTCGCTTATAACGATCCGAGCCGCCGCCTCGAGGTTAGACTCTATGTTCTCCTCTAGCTCCTCCCTCGGAAGGTCGGGGCATGGAGCATAGATCACGATATCCTGGTCCTTCCCCCCATGCCCTTGAATGTAGCTGTGCTCTCCCCCTGTCATGTCAGCATAGTATATCGAGTCCAGACACCCGTTGAAACACTCCCTGGCATGCTCTACGATACACCCTACTATCTCCTCTGCCAGGATGCGTTTAACATACTGCCACATGTGGGACTTGTAACCGTAAGCTTCAATGTCGTCGAGGGCCTGTTTGAGCAGGATGGGGTTTGAGAACTTCTCTCTCAGCCTCCTGGCCGCTCGTTTGAGGAGGCAGTCTGCTAGCCTCTCTCCACACGCCAAGCGGGGTCCCGGAAATCTGCTGGAGCCCTGCGTGTTTTAGGTTTAGCGCTAGTCTTCAAGCTCTGTCAGTATGCTTGGGCAGAGGCTATCCCTCGCAATCCTCTCGATGACCCTCATGAGGCTTATGGCTAGGGCCTTGGTCCTACTATCTGCCTGAGTCTTCTCTATCTCCTCCATGGCCTCCGGGATTAGGCTTATTGCCTCGAGTAGCCTCTTACCGCTCTGGTTCGCTATACCGCCGGAGAGGGCCATTACTATCCTGGCGAGCGTCTCGGCTATGCTGGAGGACTCGGGGTCGCCTGCTATCTGGAGGAGCAGCTCTCTCAGTATGCTTGCCGCCGCCCTCATTTCACCTAGTACTAGGGGGTCAACGTTCTCCCCGCTGCATGTTAGCACCTTGTGCTTGTATGCCGCCCTCACCAGGCCGTCTAGTATCTCCTCGACCCTGGAGAGTTCTATGTTAAGGTCGTCCTCTGTCAGCCTACCCTGTGCCGCCCTGTCTAGGAGGCCTACTATGATGGAGCCGACAGTCTTGAGGGCTCTCGGGCCGCCCTCCTCGATCCTAGAGTCGAGGTACGCCTCAACTATGCCGCTCGCATAGTCTGGGGTTGCGCTCTCAACATACTTGCTCTTCTCCAGGCTCCTTGCAACCTTCTCCGGCGTCACACCGTTGCTCTTTGGAAGCTCTACTATGAGCTTGTCGAACCCCCTCGTGTAGGCGCAGTATGCCATGTGGGCCGGGTCTATGTTCTTCACGTACCCTGCAAGCCTAACCTGAGCGCTCCCGAGCGTCTTCACGAGCTTGCTGCTCGGGGGGAGAACTTTGAGGTGGTCCCCCTCGTCTACGACTACTACCTCGTCTCCGACTCGGAGC
>CAYRZG010000055.1:0-8535 GCA_964428695.1 uncultured Desulfurococcales archaeon | reverse complement strand
CTCTGCGGGAGGCTAGTATTGAGATGTACTCTAGCACCTTCTCCGCTGGGAGTTCGCCGTCGGCCCCGGGGGCGTGTATAGCTACTATGGCCGGCAGCCCGGAGTCTATGGTGCCGGCGAGGCTTATCGCGTCGGCAAGCGGGCTCCAGAGCTCGTCCTCGCAACCTGCCGCGAGCATGTCTCCTCCGGTGTCGAGTGCTATCACCGCTTCCACTCCGAGGGCTTCAGCCGCCTCCCTTAGCCCTTGAGATATGCCCCAGGCTCCCTTGCTAGCGTCTAGGAATACGGCTTCCACTCCTAGAGCTTCCGCTACCCTTGCTATCTGGGGTTTGACCTCGTGGCCCCAGCGGAGGGCGTATGACTTCCCGGTTACTATGGCGGCAGAGTAGCCTAGGGGTTCAATCTCCACCATTGCCTCTATCGGTATTGGGCCGGGGTAGGGGTCTATGGGGTGCCTCTCCCAGGCTATGGCTCCTATCACGGGCTCTGCTCCCATGTCTCGGAGGCGGAGGTACAAGTGTACCGTGCCAAGCGCGTCTCCACCGCCTCCCGCGCCGAAGACTAGTATCCTCCTATGCTTGGAGGCCAGCTCTTGCAGTCCACCCTTAAACGCCACTGCCAGACGCCTCCATGTTGTTTAGCGTGTCATGTGCTCCTCATTTATCCTCCACCATACACTGTATCCAGTGGTGGCCCTCGTCTTGGAGTTCGACTATGTAATAGTGGGGGCGGGGATTGTAGGCCTCGCCACCGCATACCACCTGTCTAGGATGAGTCCAGACTCCAGGATTCTAGTTGTAGACAAGGCCTCGGGTCCCGGGGCTGGAGATACTAGCAAGAGTGCGGCGGCCTTCCGAGTATTCTTCACCAGCCGCACCAACATGGCCCTAGCGGCTACTAGCGTGGCATTCTACGGGGACGTGCAGGAGTCTGGCTTCGACCTGGGCCTACGCTGGGTCGGCTACCTGTTCGTTGCAGACAAGCATAGGATGGAGCAGATGAAGCCCGCCCTGAGGGAGGCCGACCGTAGGGGGCTTGAATACCAGCTGGTAGACCCTGGGACCCTCGAGGAGAGGCTTGGCATCCGCGTGGAAGTGGAGGGTAGCGAGGAGGCCGAGATACTGGGAGCCCGTGACGTGGAGGCCGGAGTCTACATACCCAGGGCGGGAACCCTCATGGCTGACAGGCTGGTAGCCTACTACTATGAGAGGGCTCGTGAGGCTGGCGTTTCCTTCGCATTCGACAGTCCGGTCAGGGAGTTTATACTGGAGCCTAGGAGGCCCCTCGGCATTGAAGGAGAGCCGTTCCCATGGCAGGATACCAGGGTCTCTGGAGTTGTCGTGGAGGGCGGGCGAGAATATAGGGCTAGGAGGAAGGTCATAGTAGCGGCGGGCGCGTGGACCCCCTACCTTCTCGAGCCCATAGGCGTGGACAGCTTCACCCGGCCCAAGAAGAGGCAAATATTCGTGGTCAAGGCTGAGACGCCCGAGCAGAGGAAGACGCTGTACGCCGAGGGCTTCAACAGGTACGGTGTAGCCCCTATGATTATACTCCCGAACATGGCCTACCTCCGCCCAGCCCCCGAGGAGGAGAGCTTCTGGACCGGGTACAGCGACGAGCTGGGGAGGCCCTACCAGCTTGAGGAGCCTCCGGTGGCAGAGGAGCAGTTCTACACTTACACTATACACCCGCTTGTGAGCGTCTACCTCCCACAGTTTGAGGGGTCGACGCCCAAGAGCATGTGGGCCGGCCACTATGACATAAGCCCAGACGGTCAGCCGGTAGTGTTCGAGGCCTACGATAGCGACCTTATAGTCTCGGCTGGCACCAGTGGCAGCGGCATAATGAAGGCGGACGCCCTCGGAAGGATAACGGCCAGCCTAGCACTGGGCCTCGAAGAGGCAGAGCTATACGGTGGAGAAACGTTCAGGGTGTCATGGCTAAGCCTAACAGATAGGAGGGTGGAGAAGGAGAAGCTAATCATCTAACCCCGGTGCACGATCTTGGCAGGGACTGGGGAAAGACTGGTAGCCGCCACCCTGATAGGTGCAGCCTCGAGGATCGGAGCCCTAACCATAGCCGCCGCAATACAGGCTTTCTCCCAAGACGTTCGAGGACTCGTGGCATACGGTGCAGCACTAGCCGTGGCGGAGGTTGTAGGTAGGACTCTGGAGAGGGGGGTGGAGAAGACGCTATCCCAGGCCGCCAAGCCTAGGGCTGCCGAGGCCAGGCTTAGGCTTGCCGCCAAGGCTTATGGAAGGATCCTAGCCGCCTCCCTCATATTGTATCTCGTATCCCTAACACTCTACATGGTAGACCACAGCCTAGCGTTGGCAGCTACAGCCTCGACCATAGCGGTCGCCGCCAGTGTTAGGGCTGGGCTGGGATACCTGCTCCTCACAGTAGGGCTGGCGGGAGCATCCCTGCGGGTGGCGGTGGCGACGCCAGCAGTTGCGCTCCTACTAGCAATGCTTGCACCAGCATGGCCTGTGGCCGCGGCGGCCTCCGGCTATATGGCGTCAGCACTCCTAGCCTGGGCCCACGTCTGGGCCGCTGGCCTAACGAGGGCCTCCGCTGGGAGGCTCTACATTGCACCGCCGGAGCCCGCGGCACTAGCCAGCGCCGCTAGGCTCGTGGTGGCGCTACTCCTAGCACTAGCCGGGTCTCCTGCCGCAGTCTACGCAGCCCTCCTATCAGATGCGGGTGTTAGGCTCGGCCACCTCGCCCTGCCGAGGGTGGGTAGGCCGGCTCTGGCCCTCTCCTCCATAGGACTGTTGGCGTGTGTGGCTGAGTTCGACGCGTATTGTCTAGCCTACTCTATACTCGTTGCGGTGGCTGGACTTGCCGGTGTCGGCTTCCAGCCTCCGACCCGGTCTGTCCTGGCGGCGTAGGCATATGTTTTGAGATGTCAATCTATATAGTCTCCTAACTGTCAAAATTGAAGCGGCCCCACCGTGGTGGGGTGACGGCCGTGGAGAACGTGGTTCGAGATCTAACAGTCCTACTGGTAATTGCCATATTCCTAGCCATAATAGTGGGAGTAGCCCTAACCGGGAACCCGGCCGCCTTCTGGTATAGCCAGATAATACTACAGCTCCTGATGGCGGCGATAGGCCTCTGGATAGCCTTCGGCAGGGGTGAGTAGCCGTGGCCACCCACACGAACGTTATGATAGCATCCCTCGCAGCATACTTCGTCATAGTCCTCATAATCGGTATAATAGTGGAGCGCTATGTGAAGACGCTCGCCGACTACTTCCTGGGAGGCAGGCGTGTGGGACCCTACGTTACAGCCTTCAGCGAGAGAGCCAGCGAGATGAGCGGCTGGGTCGGCCTAGGCCTGCCCAGCGAGGGCTTCCTCTCCGGCCTCAACTCCACCTGGAACACTATCGGATGCTTCTACGCAGACCTAATGAACTGGACTATACTATCAAAGAAGATGAGGAGGTTCACAGAACGAGTAGGCGCCCTCACAGTCCCCGAGTACTACGAGTTCAGGCTCGCCGACAAGACTGGAGTGCTAAGGATAACCAGCGCCCTCATAATCATACTATTCCTAACAGGCTACGTTGGAGCCCAGGCCACCGCCGCAGGCAAGGTGTTCTCCAGCATAATGGCTGCCGGCGGCGCCCAGATCACAGAGTCTACGCTACGCCTCTACATTACAATCGGAGCCCTGGTAATGATAATTTACACTATGCTGGGCGGCTACTTCGCCGTGGCGTGGACAGACTTCATCCAGGGCCTCTGGGCTCTTCTAGGCTTCACCGTCGTAGTAGCGGCAGCATACGCCAAGCTGGGCAACCCTCTAGACCAGCTGTCAACAATAACAACCCAGGACGGGCTAAGCTATGTTGACATACACAACTTCTGGGGCTACAGCTATAGCGGAGCCTTACTCCTAGTGATAATGCTAAGCTACATATCGATAGGCTTCGGCTGGCCCGGCAACCCACACATAACAGTAAGGTACATGGCCATCCGGAGCACTAGGGACATACCGAAGAGCGCCTTCGTAGCCCTGGCCCTCCTCCTGGTAATCTACTACCTAGCCCAGAGCGCCGGCTGGTTTGCCAGGATAGCCTATACTAAGGGGCTATTCTCAGCCGACCTAGCGAAGCTCGTAGAGTCTGACCCGGAGTACAGCTTCCCAGCATTAACAATACAGTACATGCACCCAGTGCTCGCAGGACTCATACTGGCAGCACCGGTAGCCCTAATGATGAGCACCGCAGACAGCCAGCTACTGGTCGCAACCAGCGCCATAGTAGAGGATATCTACAGGAGGACCTTCGCGAGGGAGATGGAGGAGCGCAAGCTAGTAGCCATAAGCAGGATCGTAACATTCATACTCGGCATACTAGCACTAATCTGGGCACTGTTCTTCGAGAAGAGCGTCTACTACTTCGTACTATTCAGCTGGGGAGGCCTAGGAGCAGCACTTGGAAGCGTAACACTACTATCAGTACTAGACAAGCGCATGACTGCGACAGGAGCATACATGGGACTCATAAGCGGAGCGGCCGGCATAATAATATGGAAGAGCTACAGCAAGGGATGGATATTCTGGGCCAACAACGACCCCAACGCCCAGCTAGGCCTGCTAGCGGCAAGCGTCCCAATAATAGTGTTCATACTAGGCCTCATAGGCGCCTGGATAATAGAAAAGAACGCTTCCAAAGCATTTGCAGCCTCCATAGTGGCAGCACTGGTATCCGGCATAGTATGGGTGATCTACGTCTACGCACGCTATAAGATAGACCCAAGCTTCTCCGGCTGGTGGTACGAGCTACTCGTAGCCTTCCCAATGGCAATCGTAACAATACTAGCAGTGTCAAGAATCACCACGCCACCGCCAAGCGACCAGCTAGAGCAGATAATACGCCACTTCATCGAGCCAGCACCAAGCGAGCAGGCGAGAGCAGTAGACACGAGGCCCCTCGCAGTAACAGAGCTGGAAGCAGTGAGAGCATACCTAAAAGTCGCCGGAATAGCCTAGCCTCCCGCACACAATCCTTTCTCCCACTTTCCAGAGGTGTAATTCTTGCCGTCCGCCTGGAAGCCTAGAATAGAAAGGCCTAGAACAGTCCTCGAAACAATACTCTACCCGCTCGCCTTCTACAAGGCAAGAGTAGCAGTAAGGAGAATCATAGGCAAGCCACGCACCTTCGAAGCCTGGGTAATGGTAGACCTGTTCAGGGCAAAGGGCTACCTAGCAGACAGCCTACCGGAAACCGTGGAAGCCCAGGGAGTAACAATACCATCCCGCCTCGACGACCAGGCTGCAGCGAAGCTGGCTAGGAGAACACTACTATACTACGTCTTACGCAGGTACCGGGTGGGCCTAGCACCCGACATTGAAATCCTTGAAACCCACAAGATATACAAGATAATCTGGCTAACACTAGAGGACGACCAGAAAATACTAGTAGATAGCATAACAGGAGACACAGAACAAGTCTAAGTTTCTAGAATATCTTTCAAGAGTTTAGCTGTTATATTAACATACTCTTCTAACGACACAGTATGCCAGAGGTCATTTAGGATGTCCAAGCTTCTCGAAATATTTAGACCGCAGCGACTGGCTCCCATGCGAGATATATTATGTTCTATAGCGGCTAGAGTTCCTTCTCCGCTACACGCTGCTAGCATTACGAGAACACTAAGCTTTCTAGCTATACTAACTCTTCTAGCGGTCTTTTCACGGCAATTATCGCTACAAATAAGCTTACCTAGCAGATCTGAAGATGGGAAGCTACAATCATATGCTTCAATCATAGCGTGAAGCAAGAGGTCTTCTACAGTGCCTTCACCTGGCCTAAGAGGATTAACCCATAATACGATACCTAGACTTCCACCATGTTCAAACTTATAGTGCCGTGATATAATGGTTTTGTTACCATGAAAACTAGCCGTATATTCTTCTTGTAAATAAGATTTTTTTAATTTAATAATTTTATCTACATGGTCAAACCTTTCTCTTGAACTAAAGTCTGAGTCGACATATACGATTACTTTAACCGGAGATTTCTGCCCACCAGCAAGCTCTATTCCATAACTTATAGCCCTCTCCCATCCCCTAACTATTTGCGTAGTGGTGCCGATTTCAATTCCCAGTTTCCGTTTCGCCCTGCTAATAATGCTATATGCTAATGCAATGTCCAGGCATCCTTCTCCAATGATACTAATATGCTCCAAGCTCCTCATTTTACGTGGCCCCCTTATGCCGGGGGATTAGGAGATATGACATTCTAGGATCAGCAGGTCCTAGGAGATGATAGATTGCGTTACAACCCGAGAGGAATAACTGCTTAACCTCGTTATTAATACTGCTTAGGACTATAGTTGAAATTAAATCTTCATATTTGGATCCAGCATCGCATTTTTCGTAGGCCAGCTCCTCTAGCTCTACAGGATCGCCAGTCACATGATCATGGTCAAGAATTGCAGAAGCCAGCATAACTGCTGCCTCCCTGCTCTGTGTTGTTACAATAATTTGTTTCTCGCGTGCTTTCTCCGCTAGAATTCTGGCAACATCGGCAAGTAGCTCTGGATGCATAGCAGATTCTATTTCATCTATGAGTAGGATATTTGAAACCTCGGCTAGGAGGGAGATCTGAAAAGCTCTCTGAACTCCCCTCCCTAGAGAGTAGAATACGATTGACCTCTTGCTTGTATTATCAATTACGAGGGCAACCATGTTATTCCATGGATCAGCGCCTAGATCAATAGTATAGACCTCGCCGCCTATTCTAACCTTAATTTTATTTAATATTTCAGGATTAGACTTTTTAATATATCCAACTAAAACATCTATAATATTGTAAGGAAGTACACCACTAGTAATTGAACCTAGGGAGAGCGGGCCGGCCAAACACTCGTTGCCCTCGGCATGTATCCCCACACCAGCACTTCCAAATGAAAATATAATTTTACAGTTTCTATGTTTGGATGTAAGCATTACGTCGACTATTGACTCTATCTGGACACCCTGTGATGCAAGCCTAACAGACTTAGCTATTTCAATACATGACTCTTCGCCATTGTTTAGTTTCACACATGCTATTGAAGACAAGTTGATATCGGGAACAATAGATTCGAAGGCGTGTCTTTCACTACCTCTTGCCGCCTCCATAACGAGGATCTTTGATAGCCCCTCTCTTACATCAGAATAATTTATAATAGATGTGAATAGTAATGCTTCTAGTAGGGTCGTTTTTCCGGAATTGTTAGGACCTAGTATTATGTTGAGACCCCTATTTAAGGATATCGTACCCGATAGCCCCCTAAAGTTCTCGAGTTTCACAGTTTTAATAAAGTAGTGTTCGCTGATCATAGCCTGCCCTTGCTGATAATTTCCCGACGTTTGGGGATATATTAGGTTTAGCTTGTTATTCAGTATTTTTAAGTGGCTAAACTGATGCTGCCCATAACGGTTTGTCCGTCATCCTAATTCTTACTTTGAAGTTGTTTCTTTTGCTGTTATCTGGCTTTAGATGTGCTATGTTGATAGGCAGACTGCTGGTCAGCGGGTTACTACTTGCTATGTATATTTCGATTACTCGCTTCTCCCCGGCTTCTATGGTAGTGTATACCACGTTTAGCTCACCTCTTGGACCATTGGAGGTGTGGAGGCTGATATGTTTGTTCTTTCCGCTTCTTAAACGATATCTCTGGGGGCTATAAAGGGTTAGTAGGTATTACTGATATATTCGCTTGTGGTTCGGGCCTTCAATTCTGCTGTTACGTGCATTTTGTGCTTGCTGCGTGGAATTCTACTATTGTTCCAGCCATGTATTCTGGGGCTCTGGCTAGGAATGCTACTAGTTCCATTAGTTCCTCCGGCCTCCCGGCTCTGCCTAGTGGGCTGAGGGCTTCTACCTGCTCTTTCCAGAAGGTTTCCGGGTCCCGGCCTATCCTCTTTGCTATCTCTTCAACTGTCCTCCTTGCTCCGGGCGTGTCGAAGCTGCCTAGGAGTACTAGTATGGGGACTAGTCTTCCCGGCCACTCTCTGGCGGCTAGTCTTATCATGTTTGGGAGGCCTGCCCTCACCACGTCTGCTACTGAGAGCATTGGCTGTGGCTCCCTGATCGTCCAGCTTGAGAATACTATTACTCTTACCGGCCTCGTCGCGGATTCGTGGGCTAGTCTCCTCATTATCTGGTGTATGCTTGCCACGTAGAGTTGTGTCGCCTCTATCCAGTCCCACCAGGAGGCTTCGTCTAGGCTGCATGGCTCGCACATTGGGTTGCCGGTGCTTAGGGCGGCGACGCCTATATTGTATGCGGCCGCCTCTAGTGCGGAGGATATGAAGGAGTCTACGCTCGCCTGGCTCCTCATGTCCAGTGGTACTGGGACTACTTCAACACCGTACTCGTCCTGTAGGCTTTCGGCAGCCTGTCGTAGGCCTTCGAGGCCCCGGGCTCCCAGTATGAGGTTGCAGCCCATGCTGGCGAGGCTGCGGGATGCGAGGTAGCCTATTCCCCTAGAAGCCCCGGTGACTAGAGCCCAGCACTCATGGTATACTGACAAGACC
>CAYRZG010000054.1:0-8553 GCA_964428695.1 uncultured Desulfurococcales archaeon | reverse complement strand
CGGGCACCGGGAAGACGCTGCTGGCCAAGACGCTGGCCAGGGCGATTGCAGGCTCCTATCGTAGAATACAGGGTCACATAGACATTATGCCCAGCGATATCACGGGCTTCCACGTCTACACGGTGTCGGGAGAGTCGAGGTTCGTCAAGGGCCCAATATTCGCCAACGTAGTCCTGGTCGACGAGCTGAACAGGATAAACCCTAGGAGCCAGGCCTCAATACTTGAAGCAATGCAGGAGAAGCACGTAACAATAGATGGTATAACGTATGATCTGCCACGCCCAAACTTCATCATCGGGACCCAGGTTCCCATAGACGAGCCGGGCAGCGTCTACGGGATTATCTCAACCCTCCGCGACAGGTTCACAGTCTCGGCCACCCTGGACTACGCGCCGGTCGAGCTTGAGGCAGAGATTATAGTTAGGAGTGACAAGACCTGGGGCAGGGAGCCCGAGGTAGTCCCGGTTATAGATGTGGCGTGGCTTAGAGAGGTGAAATCGTGGGTCGAGTCCCACGTGTACACTTCGCCCCGCATTGTAGATTACATCGCAATGCTTTCTAAGACCCTAAGAGAGCACCCGTCCGTCGCCGAGGGTCCAAGCCATAGGGTTTCCGTCGACGCCTATAGGCTGGCTAGAATTGCAGCTGTGGCTGAGGGTAGAGACTACGTGGTCCCCGACGATGTTAAACGAGTCTACCCCTGGGTTGCTAGGCATAGGATTAGGCTCTCCCGGCAAGCACTATCCACGGGCAGGACACCAGATAGTGTTGTAGAAGAGGTCCTTAATATTGTTCCCGTGCCGAGGGAGAGGTAATGAACCCGAGAGACGCGGCCCCCATTGCATCTTCAACATTAGCCTCTCTCGCAGCGTCGCTGGTAGGAGTCTACGGGCCGCCTGCCGCGGCGGCTGCCGTCGGCCTAGCCATACTGACTGTGAACCTGCAGGCCTGGCTTGGAAACCTGTCCAGGAGGCCATACTATACGGTCGCAGTCACGTCCGCGTTGTACTCGATAGTGGCTGCGGCAGGCTATAGTGGACCGTTGGAGAGGAGTCTAGCGTCCCTCCTGCTTCTAGCAACCCTGGCCCTGGGTTTTCCGGCTTCTGGCGGTAGGAGTGAGGCCGTAGCATTCGCCGTCCTGGGAGGGGTGTTATCTAGCTTTTTCCTGGATGTTAGAGAATACGGCTATGTTGCGGCGCTGCCCCTGGCGGAGTACTACTACGCCTACAGCTCGCACGAGAAGCTCTACTGGAGACTGGTCAGTGGAGCGGCGATAGTCGCTTCCCCGCTGATCCCTGGCCATGGAGCCGTCTACATCCTCTACGGGATTATCGCTTACTCGCTGAAGTCCGCGTTTGCAGGCACAAGTATCGCTGGCCTCGCGGTGGCCTCCGACATCTACATTAGGCCGTTCCTAGTTGCAGGGGTGGCTCATGGTGGACTATAGGCTGATAGTTGCGGGAGTGAACGTTACAGTGGCCTCGGCGGCCGCTCTAGCCTACGGCCTCATAGGCGGGGTTGGCCAGCTGGCGGGTGCTGGAGTTGGAGGTCTCGTGGCTGGTCTCACTATACTCATGCTGGGTGTTTCCGCCCCATCCCGGCTGGGCGGCCTCGAGTACGCCTACGCTATTCTCGCCAGGCTCTCAACCCTGATACTCGGCGACCTAGACCTTGCGGGCGCCCGCCTCCACGCCGCTAGGGTAGAAGATGGAGTTGTGGTCTACTGGTCCAGGTCTAGGCTCCCGCCAGCCTCTATTAGGGAGGGCGTCGGAGTAGCAGGAGGGGAAGCCTACATAGCGGTTAGGGTGCAACCCCTTCTAGGCCCGCAAGACGACCCTGTAGAGGTGCTGGTAGACAGGCTAGGGCTAGCCAGGAACGCCAGGGTGCTTCCAGAGGACAACCTTGTAGCCTTCGAGTATATAGACCCGCTCAGGACTAAACCCCACTACCAACTATTATCGCCCCATACTCTAGCCTCGCTCCAGGTCACGGTGGAACGCTGGTTTACAGAAGCAGTACTAAAGGCGGTCGAAGAGTTTGAGGGTGGGATCCGGGTTGTCGTTGAAAAGCAAGATTGAGACGGCAGCCCTAGCATACGCGGTTATAGCGGGCCTACTGATAGCACTGCTCAGCCTCTACGGGACGACCAGCTGGGAGAGCTACACTATAGCAGCTGCGCTCCCCTATCTTCTAGTGTATACTATAGTGAGGCCCAACCTCACCGGCTATGGTGGCCACGCCCTGATAATCCTATCCACCTCCGCGACACTCTTAGCTCTAGTGTGGAAGCTGCTTGGGTGAAAACGTTGAGGAATGCTGCCGTAATAGTAGTTGTACTTGCACTCTCCGCGAGCCTGGTGAGTGCAGCGGAGGGTAGCGTGGACTGCATAGCGCTAATGGCCGCATATGATAGAGTGTTGTCGGCCGTAATCTCGGCCTCCAGTAACGCTTCAGTGCTGGCGATGGCAGCGTATAACGCCAGTGTCCCACCTGATATTGCAGAAGCCCATAGGAGGGCCTATGAGACCATCAATGATATAATCTCTATCGTGGACTCCATTAACACTAGTGATAGGCATGTCCTCCTAACACTCCTGGGCAAGCTAGACGCTATCCAGGAGGAGGGGGTTGGCTATCTCAACGCCTACGCCAACACGCTGCTGGGATGTTCTAGAGGTAGCAGGCTAGCGTTAGACTATAAGCTTAGGGTAGACGAGAAGATAACGGCGATTCAAACGATACTCCTACCCAGCCTGCGAACCATTATCCTGCAGAGGCTCGGCGCTACGGGTGCGTTGGACGTCGAGGCTCCAGAGGCTCCGGTGTACGCCTCGGAGGGGGCTAGGCTCACGGTACATGTTCCACCAGGCGCTAGGATTGTTGAGGTCTACGCCTATACTACCGTGAGCCCCGACCCGTACTATACTGCGAGGATACACGCCTTCAACGAGACCGTGACCGTTTACCTACCGGCACCGGATGCGAGAATAGCCTTGCAGGCCGGCGTGTCTTCGCCCACGGCCATTGTTACCGTCGAGGTTAGGAGTGGCGGCCGTGAATGGATTGGGCAGGTGGAGTTCCACTATCTTAGGCCGCCTGTGACAGTTAGGGTCCCGGCGATTGGACTAGTGTGCAACTCTCTCCCTGTTGAGCTATACTCTACCGTTGGCTCTCCCTTTAACGTTACCGTGCTCGTCGATGGAGAGGAGTATGCTAGGCTAGTACTCGACAGGGTGGCCCGAATCCACCTGGACACGTGCAACATGACCGTAGGCTACCATGTTATCACCGTGGACGTTGAGCCTACACTATACTATAGGGGTTCAAGAATATCGTCAACCTTCGCCCTGTCAGCCCCGGCTACGGCGGAGGTTATAGTTAGGAACCCAAGCATAGACATACTAGCCAGGGTTCAGGTTGGCCTAGCATATCCTCCCGAGGACAACGTTACGCTGACGGTAGAGGTTTCGGGTAGAAACTACACGGTAGTACTAGGTCCTCGCGAGACATCGGTGAAGCTCCACCCATCACTCCTCCCCGTATGGTCTGGCACAGTTAGAGTCTACACTCCATGGTCGAGGGAGCCGGTCTACGAGGGCAGGGTCTACTCTATAAGCCCTCTACTTCTCCTACTCTACTCGGCCCTCCTCCTCCCCCTCCTCTCCGCCGGCGGCCTGGAAGGCCTGGGCAGGGCTTTGGCCGCGGGCTTCCAGCTAGCCTACAGGAGGACTGCCTCCTCAGCGCCCGCTAGCCTCCGAGTCTACCTTTCAACACTCTACCGTTGGGGGGCGCCGAGGATAGAGGTTTACGAGACGCTCAGGGAGCACCTGAGACGGTCGCTGAGGCTCCTACCGGGACCGTTCCAGGCAAGGGCGGCTAGAGCGTTGAAGCTGGTCGAGGAAGACCTATACAGTCCCAGGAGGGTGCCAGTGTCGAGGATTAGGAGGGTGCTGAGGAGTGGAGAAGGCTAGCCTGCTCGCTGTAATACTAGTGGGGGCATCGATAGCCCTAGCCTCCCTGGCCTCATCAACGACACCACTGAGCATGGCATCCCACGGTGATACTGGCATCTACTGGCTACTGTCGGAGGGAGCCAAGCCCGTATTCTCCCCAGACAATGTTAGGAATGGAGGGGGCCTGCTAGTAATACTTCCAGGGTCAAAGTTGCCGCCCCAACTAGTACTAGAGTATGCCAAGAATGGGGGGAGAGTCCTCCTTCTAGGCGACCCCGGCTACCTTAAGCTGCCATGCACTATCGGGGAGGGAGTCATACTCGACGAGATAGCCAAGACTGGGACAAGGTATGATATTGTTGTTGAAGGCAGGCTTGGTAGAGGGGTATTGCACCGCGCCAGGCCTTTAGAGTGCTCTACAACACTACAGCCACTGTTGGAGAGTAGCCCATTCTCCTACCTCGACGTCGACGGCTCCGGGAATTTCACGGAGCAGGACAGACTGGGACCCTTCACGGTCGCGGCGGGCTATGATGGAATAATTGTCGTCTCCACCCCCAGCCTAGTATATAATAACCTTTCAAAGTTCAACAGGGAGCTGATACTATCGCTCGCGGGCAACGGTAGTATACTAGTAGACCAGACCCCCTTCGGAGCCTGGGAAAAGGCGAGGATAGCCGCCGCGAGGCTGGGCGACCTGGCCAGGCTGGCCATAGTAGTGGTCCTGGGTGGTTCAGGCTATGCGGTTGCGAGGCGCCTATAGTTTGCTAGCACTCATCACGCTTGCTGTGGCCCCCTCGGCCTGGTGGGGGTCCTGGCTCCTACTAGCATTGTCTGCCATTCTCGCTTCCAGGGACAGGCTCGCCTCCTGTATACTCGCGGGTGCGGGAATCCTCGCATCCAAGCCCGAGAGTGTTTCCGAGGCCCTCCTGCTGGCTTTTGCAGGCTTCGTCCACGCCTGGTATTCTCCGCCTGGCCGGCCTTGGAGGGTCCTCCAGCCCGTTAGGTATATCGTCGTAGCCTCTATATTGTCGGCTTCCTCCCTCCTATACCCTCCGCTCCTTCCCGCGGCCGCGGGCATGGCGGCTGGGGTTTCCGCGAGATACTCTCGGGCCGCCTCGAGGCTCTCCGGGTCCCGGCTCGAGGCTAGGGCTCCCCGCAAGGTCCCACTCGGCGGGGTGGCTAGGATCTCCGTGAGAGTATACGGGCCCCCGGGCGGCTACTATTCAATTAGAGTCTCCGGCCTTGGGGTTGCGAGGGGCCGTATTCCAGAGGCGGGCGTGGCTGTAGAAGACTTCGCCTTCCAGGCTGAGAGGTTTGGAGCCTATACTGTGAGGGTTGAGGCTAGGGTTTACGATCCCGAGTATACGGCCTCTGCTCTTGCAGGCGAGGAACTCCTTAGGATAGTAGCATTTTCTAGAATGGCGTACTCTCGCGACTCACTCGCAGCACTACTGTCTGCTATGGCAGGCAGGGTTGGAGCCCCTAGGCTGCTGTATGTGAGGGAGCCCTTGCAGGGCCGGGGGGAGGGGCGTGGCGGGAGGGCAGGGTGGCGGCCCGCGTGGCATGTTCTAGAGTATGCTCCAGTCCCGGTCCGCGTCGGGCTAGAGACGCTTGACGTCGAGTCTATCCGGGAGTATGTGCCCGGCGACCCTCCCAGGCTAATATATTGGAAGAAGAGCTTAGCTACCGGCAGGATGGTTGTGAAACAACTAGCGAGGAGGCCATCTGGCGAGGGTAGTCCCGCCGGCACCGCCCGGCTAGTCGTGGCCGCCAGCCTTACAGCATGGAACTGGGCTGAGCTAGACAGGCTTGTATCGGCCCTTGTCGAGGCAGTCTCATCCGCCGGGGATGACCTTATACTATTCCTGCGCATGCCTGGGGGGAGGGAATACCTGGTGGCGGGCAAGCCTCTAGACGTTGCTAACGCTCTCGAGGCAATACTAACACGGGAGCCTCCCACGCCGCTATCGTTGGGAGCCCATGCTCTAACAGTGAGGCCTCCCCTGCAAGAGGCGCCTGGCAGGCTATCCTCTGCTTGGAAGTCCGTGCAGGAGAGGGTATGGGAGGAGGCGGCCTCCATACTCTCGGCTGGGGTCATGGGTGGAGCATCCTACCTAGTCCTCCACTCCCCCCTAGAGGCGAACTGGGCGGGCCTGCTCGCCGGAGCCCTGGAGTCGGCGGGGTTAAGGAGGGCTCGGATTGTAGACTAGCCAGGCGCGGCCGGCGTCGACTATCCTATCTCCCTCCTCCAATACCGTGCTCAGCGTGATGGTAGAGTTCCCCAACTTTATCATCGCAGGAGGCAATGGGTATAGGCCCCTGTAGTAGCCTCTCTCAATGGATAGCGCGCTTGCCGGATATGCTTCAGCGAGTGAGGGATCATTATAATATATTTGGAACGGTGACCCTCTCTTAACATACAGGTAGTAGTAGTCGACATCCCTACACACAGTATACACTACTCCCGCGTAGCGGGAGTCAAAGTATACCCTCAACCCCCTATCCCATTCGACGAGCGTCTCTGCGACAGCCTCCTCCTCAACCGTGTAGTATGGGATGTGCCTAGACACCAAGGGGGACTTGGTCGCCTTGAGGAAGCCGGCCCCCGCGAGCAGAGCAAGGGAAACGATTAGGAGGGCCATGGCAACCCTTCCCCTGGAAGCCGCGGCGGCGAGGAGCCTAGCGTATGCCGGCGCCCCCAGTATGGCTGTTAACGGTATGACCCTTACTATCAGGGTCTTGCTCCCGTAGAGTCCCCCGGCCAGGTCGGCTGCGACTCCAAGCCCTGCTATAAGAGGCGCCATCAATGCTATCGCGTCTGCCCCTTCGACTACCCTACGGTATAGTATTGTGTAGGCCATGCTGGCCGCCGCACCCAGTGCTAGGATGAGCCCGGGGCTCTCAAGGAGGAAGAAGACGCGGGGGTCGTAGGCTGATTGAATATTATATTGTTGGACTATACTCTTCTCGACGCCGAAAATGTAGTCTAGGAGCCCCCTCATAATGTTGGAGAGTATCTGTCCATAGCCGTGTACGACTAGGTACTGGCCTCTGATAACGTATGCTAGGTTTAGGAGTGGTATGAGCACTATGAGGGCGACTATGTTGGGGTTAGACAGGACACTCCACGTTACACGCGCAGCGTTCCTGTCGGATTCTAGCGTCTCGCGGAACAGCATGTGGAGGAGGACCATAGATACTATGCTGCTAGCCAGTAGTACCCCCGGTATGATTGCAAAGTACGCGTTCATACTGGATAGACCGTAGGCTAGGGTTAGCGCTACAATGCTGGCTCCCCGCCTCTCAACCCCACCGGCAAGCTCTAGGATCATAAATATTATCAGTATTATGAATGTGAATGTGAACTTCTCGTGCGTCCCCCTCGCCGAGGCGAAAATTATCTCTGGGACAGTGAAGAGTGCTGCAACAGCAATTATGGGTGCTGGGCCGCGGCCGAGTATCCTAGCGTATAGCGTGTAGGCCGCGAGCGCTACTATAAGGCCCAGTACGGGGTTAGCAAGCCTCACGTACGGTGCAGGGTCTACTCCTGCTAGCATAGTATACATTGCGGAGACAACATGGTAGCCGTAGCCGTTAAGGTACATGCTCCTAGCCCTGGTGAAAGACTCCTGGCGGACAACTTCGCGTATCCAGATTATGTTGATATCACTGTCCTCCTCCCACCATCTCCCATGGTATACTAGGCTGAAGCCTGCGAGGATCAAGCCAATAAACAGTGTCAAGATGAATAGTTGGAGCGGCCTGGAATCCCTCATTGCAGCTCACGCCTCCACAGGTATAGCGCGTAAAGTACAATGCTCGCAGCTACAGAGGCCGCAGCGAGCCTAAAGTTGCCTCCACCTGCCTCCACGCTCTCGTGAGGCGTTTGTAACGGCTCTTCAGGTAGAGGGGTCTCACCCGTGGACAAGCAGGCGCCAACCTTACCGGTGCCCCTGTAGATGGCTTCTGATAGTAAGAGCAAGCTTACAACAGCTTGGCTAGACACCTGTCTAGTGTAGGCTATCCAGTACACGTTAGATGCCGGCGGTATCTGGTCGAACACGAACGGCGGTATCGAGCCCACTATTGCCCGACTATCTCCCGGTCCCGGCCTCTCTATAACCTCCTGCAACATTCTATTGTATATTGAGAGTGCCTCCTCTATCATTGTCTGGTTGCCCGCAACTCGCCCGGCTATTAGGGCGACCCTGGCCCATAGTATAGCGTTGAAGCTAGATATTACCCATGAGGGGTCCTGGGGAGCGCCGGGAGCCTCCTCCGGGGTGAAGCATGGGAGGCTCGGATTGTAAAATACCAGCCTCCCGTCGGCGAGGAGCGCTCTCTTAACGTATACTGCTCCGGTTGTCTTATTGTAGAGTATTTTCTCCACCAGCGGCCACGCGTGGACTCTAACATACTCTGCTATATCCTGCCTTAGTACTGGATAGTCGAGTGCCATTGAAATATAGTTTGCACCGTGGCTTGCGAGGCATATGTTACGGTTGAAGTCCGGAGGTACCGTCTGCTCTTCTATCTGCTTGAGTCTCTCCTCTACAACTGCCTTATATTTTGCGTCGCCTGTGGCCTCGTATGCCGA
>CAYRZG010000053.1:0-8594 GCA_964428695.1 uncultured Desulfurococcales archaeon | reverse complement strand
CCGCTATTAGACTCGTGGGTGGAGGCCGAGACGCCGGATGGCAGGATAATAGTCTCTGGAGAAGAGGCTTCGAGAGAATACTGGGTGAAGCGGGAATGTTCATAGACTTCATACTGGCATACTGGTGGCTGCTACTAGTAGAGGGGCTCGCCGCCAGTGCAGTGATAGGCCTCCTGGTGCTAGCTGCGCCCAAGCTAGTGGGGGGTGAGCCTAAGAGCCTCGCGGGCCTCCGAGCCTCTATGTTTGTGACTGCCCTGGCGACGCTGTCGGCGTATATTGGAATTATAGTTGGCGTCGCCACGTATCTTGGGGCTGGCGGCGAGGCTGTAGTCTATGGTGCCGTAGTGGTGAGCGCGCTTATAGTGCTGTTACAGTGGCTTTTCTCACCATACATTATAAACATGGTCTACCATGTCCGCGAGCCTTCGACGCCACGGGAGGCCGCGCTGGCGTCTGTGCTCGCAAGGATAGCTGAGAGGAGCGGGGTTAGGAGGCCGAAGCTTGTAATAGCCGAGACCGCTATGCCAAACGCGTTCGCGTATGGAAGCCCGCTGGCCGGCAACTATGTTGCCGTGACCCGGGGTCTACTCCGCCTACTAGACTCTGACGAGGTCGAGGCCGTCCTCGGCCATGAGGTGGGCCACCTCAAGCACAGGGACGTCTCCTGGATACTCGCCCTCAGCATAATACCCTTAGCCGTCTACTTCCTCGGCAGGATCCTCTTCTACTCGGGGCTTGTCGGCGGCGGAGAGCGCAGGGAGGGTGGGGGAGGCCTAGCACTGGTAGCGCTCGGCGTCGCCCTGATAGCCCTCAGCGTCGCCTTCCGCTTCCTCATAGCCCACTTCAACAGGCTTAGAGAATACTATGCGGACGCACACTCTGCTATAGTCACTGGTAAGCCCAGGAGCCTCCAGAGGGCGCTGGCCAAGATACACTACGCCCTCCACTCCGACCCCCGGCTAGCCGAGGAGGCGCAGAAGTCGTCCTTCGCCCAGCCCCTGTTCATAGTTGCGCCTCTCATAGAGGCGTCGGGCGGCATGCTGATAGACGCTGATATCCTAGTGGAGAGGCTGAAGAGGCAGGAGGAAAACCCAATATACGAGCTGTTCTCAACACACCCTCCGGTGCCTAAGAGGCTGAGGTTCCTAGACAGGTTTATAGGTGCCTCGAAATGGTGAAGGCAGAGGCCGTAGTGGCGGTGACACTCTCCCTACTACTCGTAGCTGGGGGAATCTACTTCCTCCTCAACAGCATGAACCTTATACTCGCAGACCCCCCCAGGGTCGCGGCCAGCCTCCTAGCGGCTGTGATAGGCCTCTCCCTGGTCTCCGCCGCAGTCACGCTCCTAAGGACCTGGCTCATCGCCCGGGGGAGGGAGGAGCCTCAGCCAGGGGTTCGCTGACGCCACAGCCGCCCACTCGTGGGGCGGCTCAGCAGCGGCAGAGGACCTCATTGGCTCCCCCACAGGCTATGCCGCTTGGCGGGGTTAATTGGGATGCCCTGGTTTAGAGAGTACGTCGCGTTCACCTGCGGGACCAGGCTATCAATGCCCCTAGGCGTCGCCGGTAGAAGGCCGGGCTTCATCCGCGTCTTCCACGGCACCAGGCTCCATAGACTGTGGCGTGGTGGTTGCCTAGTTCTACTCGCCCCCCGGGACCCGGTCCTCTTCTATGAAAGCATAGTCGGCGGAATATGGGATAGGGTGAACTACGAGGGGGGCGTGCCGGTAGTCGACCCCAGTCTTGGATCGTGGTTCTCCTGCAACGCCAGCCTAGCCGGGGAGGGGCCGTACTACGACCTCTACTTCTGCGACGGGCCGAGGCCCCTAGCGCTCGCCGGCTGGGAGGGGTATTCTAGAGTATACGGGTGCCTGGTAGAACTGCTTGTAGCCGCTACTAAGGCGTTGGCCGGCATACGGGTGCCCGAAGGGTATGCTGAGGGCCTAGCCTGGTGTGTGGAGAGGAGCAGCCTTGGAGACCCCAGGGTTAGAGAGGCCGTCGAATGGGCCCTGCAGACTATACTGGGAGCTATGCGATAGGACCTCCTGGGCTAGGAGAGCCTACTGGGAGGCGGCCGCCAGGCGTCTGGGCATACCAGGACATGCAGAGGCTCTTGCCGCCTGGGAGGCGGCCGTTAGGAGCGACTCCGGCAGGGCATGCAGGCTTCTAGCCTGGCTCTTTGAAAACGTTCCAGGCTCTAGGGTATGCATCCTAGGCCCCAGGGCGCGCCGACCGCCTCGAGGCTGTGATATCATATTCTCAGTCCAGGCCCCCGACGTTTTCGGGGTGGACGCTGTCTTCACCGACCTCGACAGTCTACCGCCACCCCTCGATATTCGAGCCTCGGCAAAGTGGCTCCTAGTACACGTGCACGCCGACAACTGGACTCGAGTCCTAAACTATGGCCTAGAAGCTGTTTACACAAGCCAGGCCTACTGTATACCGCCGGTACTCGGAATAGGCGGCTTCACCGACGGAGACAGACCTGTAGCCCTTGCCGCCAGTCTCCGTGCATCGGAAATAGTCCTGGAAGGATACTCTACAAGCCCATACTGCCTACATAAGCGAGTGTGCGACATGGCCGCCAAGAGGCTTAAGCTGACGATAGCATGGGAGATAATCGGCCGGACTACGAGGCTCGGATACATTATTGAGAGGCTCGGGGAGACAATACGCCTTAAACTGGGCCCGAGTATCGAGGACCTCGGGGAGCGGGTATGGTGAAGGCGATAATCGTCGGCTATAGGAGGGGGACAAACACGCAGTACCCACAGCAGGTTATACTCCGCGTCGAGGGTGTATCGGCGAAGGAGGTTTACAGGTACCTTTCCAGGAAGGTCGTCTACAGGGATGAGAAGGGTAACGTGTACCGGGGGAGGATTGTTAGGAAGCATGGCGCCCGCAACCCTACTGTGATAGCAGTCTTCCACCCTAACCTGCCCGGGCAGGCAATCGGCCGGGAGGCAGAGATACTCTGACACCCATGTAGAGGCGAATAGAAAAACGCTAGGAATCAACCATAAATACTCCTCCTAACCAATATTATAGGCGGGGATGTTTTTGGGACGGTTCACTAAAACCCTGTCCCGGCCAGTCCGTGATATCATGAACGTGAGCCCTGTTGTGGTCCGCCCGGACTCTCCCGCTACGAGGGTTAGGAGGTTATTCCGGGAGACGGGAGCCAGGGTCGTTTACGTCACCGACAGGGATGGGAGGCTCCTGGGATGGATAACCCGGGGGGATATACTATCGCTTACAAGCTCGAAGAGCATGGCGGTAGCCTCCCAGGTTATGAGTGACCCGCCGGTAGTCCTGGACCCTTCAACGACAGTGTCCACGGCCCTCCGCAGGATGCTTGATGTAGGAGAGTGGTACGCGCCAATACTGGAGGCCGGCAGGCTTAAGGGGAGCCTGGGCCTGGAGGAGGTCATCGCCTCTATGGTCGAGGAGGACCCGGACTATCTAGCCTCGATAGAGCTATCGGAGATAATGACCAGCGAGGTTGTGGTCGCCTCGCCCGACGATCCAGTATGGACCATTTGGGCTAAGATGGTCGAGTACAAGTACAGCGGCATACCCGTTGTCGACTCGAAGGGTAGGCTCGTAGGCATAGTGACAACGTACGACCTGCTAGCCGAGGGGGCTAGGCCTGCCTTGGAGGCCAGCGGCGGGCCGGGGAGAGGCGCTAAGGTGAGAGAGTTCATGACCTCGCCAGCCTTCTACCTCTACCCTTGGAGTAGGGTTTCAGAGGCCGCGGAGACTATGGTTAAGAAGGGCTACGGTAGGATACCCATTGTAGAGTCTGAGAGGACCAGGAAGCTGGCCGGGATAGTTGATAGGGAGGATATAGTTTCCATAGCCTTGGATGGTGGGAGGTGATAGGAGTGTCTAGGAGGCCTTCCAGGCCACCTGTTAGGAAGGTGTCGACGGCTAGGGTGTCTAGGCCCGTAATATCTAGGCCAAGGGTGATAGTTAAGCCAGAGGGGATCCGCTACCTTAGAGCCGACGGCACACCCAACTGGGCCCAGTATATCCCAGAGAGGGAGGGGGAGGCCAAGATTATCGCCAGCCACCCTCCAATCACGCTGCCGGCACACTCAACAATACTCGAGGCGGCCGAGACCATAGCTGAGAAGAGGGTTAGGGGGCTGGTCCTAGTCGAGCCTGGCAAGGAGACGCTCCGAGGCCTGCTAATGGCTACGGATATAGTGAACTACCTAGGCGGGGGAGAATACTACAATATAGTGAGGCACAGGCATGGGGGGAACATCTACAGCGCCCTTAGAGACGAGCCCGTGTCAAGCATAGCCAACCCCACCCCCGTGTTCGTGACGGTCTATGATAAGCTTGACACTGTCATACAGCTCATGATAATACACGGCTTCGGACTCGTACCAGTAGTATACCCAGACGGCAGCGTATACGGCGTGATAACCGAGCATGACATAGTTAAACACGTGGCTGGTAGGAACATCGGCGTGAAGGTAGCAGAGGCCATGAGCCGGACCCTCGTCACGGTCGGGATAGAGGACCCGATTAGAGAGGCCGCGCAGCGGATGGTTAGGTTTGGATTCCGCAGGCTGCCAGTGGTGGGCGGTGACAGCGAGATTAGAGGGATAGTGACCGCAAAGGACTATGTCGCATTCTTTGGCAGCCACAGGGCGTTCAAGGAGCTAACCTCGACCGACATCGAGGAGGTCTTGAAGACGCCGGTATACGAGATCATGACTCCAGAGTTCTACACTATAAGAGAGGATGCCGACGTGGGCGAGGCAGCTACGGCCATGATAGAAAATGGCACCAGCAGCCTCCTAGTCGTTAACGAGAGGGACGAGATCGTCGGCATAATAACAGAAAGGGACGTGCTCGTAAGCATAGCATCCTAGAGGTGGCCGTGTTGGCTCCAAGAGTCTCCAGGTACATGACAACCGATGTCATAGTGGCCCGCCCATCCGACAATTTAGCTCACATTAGGAGGCTAATGCTCCGCCACATGATAAGTAGGATAGTAATAGTGGATGAAGACAACAAGCCCGTAGGCATAGTTACGATATCCGATATTATCGAGGCGGTGATCAACAAATATGCTAGTAGGCCGTTGACAAGCATCACGGCCGAGCAGGTTATGAGCACCGATCTCAAGACGATAACGCCAAGGAAGTCTATTAAGAGTGCTGCAGAGCTGATGTTGAAGAACAAGATTGGAGGATTGATTGTCGTCAACGAGGACGGGACCCTGGCAGGGTTGGTGACTAGGACTGACTTGGCCAGAGCGTTTGCGGAAAACTATCGGGGAGAGTATCTCGTGGGCGACCTGGCCCGCGAGCCTTATGCGATAGCTGACCGGTACCACTCGATATTCCATGTTGCCAGGCTAATCCAGCTCGACCCGGCGGGCAAGGTTATCGTAGTAGACGAGGATAGGAGGCCTATAGGGGTTATAGCGAAGAGGGACCTGGCGTTCGCCAGCATCCCAGTGGAGGCTACCATGATGAGAGGGAAGGACAGGTATAGGAGGATTAAGGCCCCTGATATTAGGGGAGCGGATAAGATAGTAGCAGTACGCAACTATCTAGTCCCGGTAGCCGCCGACATAATGACGCCCGACCCGATAACTGTGAAGCCGGACGTCGACGCGGCTGAGGCCGCTCAGGTGATGGTCTCCAACGGTATTGGAGTCCTACCAGTAGTCGACGATGAGGGTAAGCTGGATAAGATTATAACGAAGATAGAGCTTCTACGGGCTATAGCCGGCCACTAGCCTCCAAGCAGCTCCTCCACAAACCTTCTAGGATCAAACCTCACGAGGTCGCCATAGCTCTGGCCTACTCCCAGGTATGCTATAGGCTTGCCTGTTACAGCTGCCACCGAGACTGCTGTTCCACCCTTCACGTCCGCGTCGGCCTTTGTTAGGATTATCGTGTCTACTCCAACCTCCTCGTTAAACCTTCTGGCCTGTTCGACTGCGTCGTTGCCGGTGAGGCTGTCCACTACTAGCACTTTGTAGTCCGGCTTTGAAACCCTCACTATCTTCCTCAGCTCTCCCATTAGGTCATAGTCTACATGCATCCTCCCGGCCGTGTCTATTAGGACTACGCGATAGCCTCTAGCCTGCGCGTAACCTATAGCGTCGTGGGCGACGCTTGCAGGGTCTGCACCGTACCGTCCCTGGATTATTGGGACGCCCAGCCTCTCTGCGTGCACTTTCAACTGTTCCTGTGCTCCGGCCCTAAACGTGTCGGCGGCAGCTAGCACTGGCGTTATGCCTGCCTGCTTCATCATGTACGCTATCTTCGCTATTGTCGTAGTCTTGCCTACGCCGTTTACTCCCAGGAATACTATGACGAGGGGCCTCTCACCAGGCTTCCTAGACTTGGCCTCCTCCACAAGGTCTGGCGGGCTACCCCCTAGTATCTCGAGCAGCTTCCCGCGTAGGGCGGAGACCACCAGGGGCTCTACGCTCTCCCCTCTCCGAACCTTTGAGCCGACCAGCGTCTCCCTAACCGCATTGATTATGTCTTCTGCAACCTCGTATGCCACATCAGCCTCTATGAGCTGCATGAAGAGCTCGTCTAGTATCTCGGAGAGATCCTCCTCTGTTAGCTCCTTGTAGGAGACCTTCTCCCTGATCCTGTCGACGGTGGTTCTCAGCGCCTTCCTCAGCCTGTCAAACAAGCTAGCCCACCGAGGCCCGAGGAGAAGGTATGGGGGTGTTTTACTGTCTCCTAGCCTGGGCTTGCACCTGTGCTAGGAGGGCCTGTATCTGCTGGTATCGCGCCATAGCCTCTTCAAGCCTCTTGGTCGTCGCCTCGATATCCTTGTCTATGGCTTCGAGAGACTTGTCTATGTATTCGAGTGTCTTCTCCCTTGAGAGTTTAGCGTAGACTCCCGTACCTAGGTGTACTAGGAACTTATCCTTCTCCGCGGCGGTAGCGTAGAAGAACACGTTGCCCCTCCCACCGTCGGCGGGCACTAGGAATGGTTCCTGCGACTCCGAGACCGCCTTAACGGTCTCCTTAGCAGCCTCCAGACTCCTGCGTATGTCGTCTAGCTGCGCTAGTATTGCCTGCAACTGCTGTATCTCCTGCTCGGCCGCGGCCGCCAGGGCTAGTATAGTGTTAACGTCTACGACTACCTGGTCTCTCTTGGCCACTACTCCTTCACCCACTTGGTAAGCTGTGCCAGCTGTATAATGTGCAGGTCCTCCACCTCTTCTAGTGGGACTTCTTTGACCTCCTCTATCTTTATATGGTAGCGTTTGAGCTTGTGCCTGCTTCCCAGCTCGCTGTATATCTTCTCCAGGGCGTGCTCGGGCTTGAGTGCTCTCACGTATATCTCGAACTTCCTCCACTCGGGGAACCTGTCGTGTGAGAGTAGCATCTTCCCTCGGACTAGGTATGTTTTTACCTCACTCACCGCCTCCACCCCCCAGAGCCATCTGTATCCTGGCTATCTCGGGACCGCTGGTCTCGGCCCCTACTATGGCTCCCCGGGAGTTGGCCGCCAGGCCGGTCCTAACATAGGCCACTCCGAAATTAACCGTTCCGGTTAGGATTGGCACCCCGAAGAAGGATGATAGGAACTCTACCTCCTCCTCGCTCGCGTCTGGGTGCACGACCCCGCCCTTGTTGGTGACTACGAGAGCGCTACCGACAGTTGATATCCCAGCTATTGGCCTGGCCTCTACCTCGACGTCTAGCACGTCCCTCACTATTTTCAACGCGTCCCTCTCAAGCCCAGGGTATACTAGCGCGGCCTTAGAGTTAGCGGCCACGAGGTTGCCGACAGCGTTGTTCCTCGAGGGTAGCTTCTCCACTATAATAGAGTCGCCGAGCGCCTTGCGTATGAGGGCTAGCTCCTCGTCGCCCGAGGTGGAGGGTAGTAGGAGGCCCCTCTCGTTCCCGGCCACGAAGACTCCGACTAGCCGGGACCCGTTGACAGTCACCTGTACCGGCTCGATGCCGAAAACCTCGGCTATTAGGCTAAGCTTGTCCTCCTCGACACCCTCGGGGACTAGAACATACTTGTCGGTGGCGTGGACGTATACGCCCACGTTAGGATTACCCATGAGGGTGACTGCTACAACCTCGAACTTTGCCAAAGCCTACACCCCAGTGCCTGTATGGCGTTGAGAATTAAAACGGGTTGGCGTGTCGTCTAAGATTTCTTCTCCTCCTTGACCTCCACGGGTCCCGGCTTAGCCTTCTTCGACGCCAGGTATACCCTAGCCTCTAGTAGCTTCTCCTCAGACCCCTCGCCCTCGACCTTAACCTCGTAGATCTTGACTAGCACCTTTATCCTGCGGGGAGGCTTCTCCCTACTCCTAGCCCAGATATAGTTGTTGACCTCGTTGGATATCCACACCCTCTCAGCCTTAGTGTGCCTGGCTACCAGCTTCCTCAGCCTGCGCACTGCCCTGTCGGCCCTGTTAGTCCTCCTACCCCAGTATACCCGGGACAGGTTGAAGACGTAGACCATCTGCTTGACTAGGGTCGCCTCCTCTCCCTTGGCCATCGCGGTCACCCCTACTTCTTCAGCTTGTTAACCCTCCAATGCCTCCTGATCGGGTTGAAGGTAAACCTCCTCATCGTCTTA
>CAYRZG010000052.1:0-8607 GCA_964428695.1 uncultured Desulfurococcales archaeon | reverse complement strand
CTATGCCCGAGTGATACGAGTGGGTGGTACATGTTGTCCATAGGTATTAACATGGCGGGATTCCCGGATCGGAAACATAGGTCCGAGCTGCATATTGTATACACGATTATATCTGTTGTTAGGAGGGGCGGGCAGGTTAAGAAGACGCATATAATGAATGCCGTAAACCTAAACAGTAGCAATGCTGCAAAGTATCTGGGGAAACTTGTTAAGGCTGGGATCCTGGAGGAGGTTAGGCATGGTAGGGAGATACACTATAGGCTTACTGGTAAGGGGCTGAGATTCGCCGAGGCGATCGAGACTATTATGGCAATGCTGGCCATGGGGCATAGGCGGAGGTTAACCTGCGATAGTGTTGACAAGCTTGTTATCGAGAGGAGTATCATGGTTCAGAAGAACGTGTACCTGGTGAGCCCTGTGGGTGTAAAGTATGCTGTCGACTATTACCTACCCGAGGCTGGCACCGTTATACTCCTAGTTGACAGTGAAAGCCAAGACAGCCTCCACTCCGTATTTCACAGGGTGGTCTCGATGGCACTCACTATGAGGGGGACCCTACACAAGATAATTGTCGTGGCACCTGGAGACACGGCTAGACAGTTGCTAGAGAGTATAAGCCTGGCTCTGGCCGGGACGGGGCTAGAAAGAATAGTTGAAGTGTACTCGGAGTGTAACGGGGCTATAGTGGAAACAATATTGGGGCGGCTCGGGCCTCACACGGCTCCACATCGGCCCCACGCGGCGGGGGCCTAGGGCCCGAAGTCGCTCCTCACGGCCGCACCATTCTAGATGCTAGCCGGAGACTATAGGGGTTAGCATCGACGATAGCTTTATCGGAGCTGGAAGGTCCGGCGATGAGGCAATGGATGCCTTCAGCTCTACTAGTGGTACGTACGGTATGTCCTTTGCTAGGAAGTTCTTTTGAATCGTCTTGAACGTGTTCTCCCTGACAGTATAGTCTACCGTTGACAGTGCGTTCTCTATTAGGCTGTCCACCTGCGGATTGCTGTAGCCTGTTCCGAATAACTTGTTCACCCTACTGTACATGGTTTGTATCACGTAGTATGTCGGGTCGGGGTATACTGGTACCACGGTCACTATTGCTATGTCGAAGTCTCCCTTCTGTAGAGTCTTGTAGAAGGCGGCAGGGAACACCTCCTGTATGACCACGTGTATGAGGCCTGTCGCTTCAAGCTGGTTCTTCACGATATCAGCTATGCTCTTGTCTATCTCGCCGTTGAGGCCAGGGGATATGACTAGCTTGAGTTCGAGCGGGTTGTCGGGCGTGTAGCCCTTCTCCCTCAATATCTCCTTAGCTCCTGCAAGGTCTCCGCTGATGCTCCGGAATACGTCCTGGTATCCTAGGAGGGGGCTGGGTATGATGCTATACGCGGGCTGGTCGAACTCTCCGGGGAGTATTCCAGCCATGTCCTCCTGGCTTATGGCCTTGGCTATTGCAAGCCTCAGCTGCGGGTCTGCTAGGGGGCCTCCCGTGGTCTTGATGGCCAGCAGCTTGAGTATGAGTGGGTCGCTGGTCTCGAGCTTAAACCCTTTCCTCTCCAGCGTCTTAGCGTCGTCCGACGACAGCCCCCACCATGCGACCTGTACTTCGCCGTTCTCCGCCGCCTGTAGGAGGTCCTTGCTAGTAGTGTACGCCTGCACTATGATCCTGTCTGGCCCGGAGACCCTCATGTAGTAGTCTGGATTCTTCTCCAGCACCACCTGGGTCGGGCTCGCCGCCTTTACAACATAGGGTCCCAGGCCCGGCTTATCGGTCTGCGGGTCAGCCTTGAACAGGGGGAGGCTGGGGCTGGAGACTGCGAATATCGGTGAAGCTAGGAGTTGTGGGAAGCCGGGCACGCTCTCTTTTAGGGTGAACTTCACAGTGGTCTCGTTGACAGCTTCAACACCCACTATTATGGCTGAGGCTAGCCTAGAGTAGTCGCCTCTAACAGCTAGTAGCCTCTGGAAGCTCCTTGCTACCGCGTTGGCGTCTAGCTTGCTGCCGTCGGGGAACTGTAGGCCCTCCCTAATAGTGAAGTACCATGTGACACCATTGTCTGGCGTGGACCATTTCACCGCGAGGCCAGGAGTCAGCCTACCCGTTACCGGGTCTGCTTTGACAAGCGTGTCCGCAGTCAGGCTCACTATGAAGAGGGAGGGCATGTTGTAGGCGGCTGCCGGGTCTGTTACGAGCTGGTCCGCGACTACCCCGATCTTGAGGGTGGCGACCTGCTCTAAGCCTGCCGTGGGGGGCTTAGTAGTCGTAGTTGCGACGCCGGGCGCTGGAGCGGTTTTGCCGCCCCCGCCTAGTATGAAGAGTGCCGCGCCAGCGGCTACGATCACCACTAGTATTACGGCTACCGCAACCTTCACGTTCAAGGCCTGCTACCCGTGTGTCTGTTTCGGAAGTCTCCTCCGCTCAATAATATTGCGGTTAGAAGATTGTCCTCAACCCCATGACCATCTTGTCCCAGCGGACTCCGAAGGCCATCAGCATCTGCTCGAACACGGTCCTCACATAGTCCTGGTACTTGCTCGTGTCGACCTCGGAGAGCTTCGCCACCCTAACAGGCTTGACGCCTAGCTTGTCCCTAGTCTTCACATAGGATACTATGGACCCCTTACCTACGGGGACCCCGTACTTCCTAAGTATTAGGGCTGCCTTAACATGCTGGGGCGTGTTCTTCTTATACTCCCTCGGATCCTTTGACAACATCACCCTGATGGCGAGCTCGTCTAGCGTGTACTCCCTCCTCTTCAGCTTCCTGTATACCTGGTCTATGTGCTCGCGCAGCTCGTCTAGGATCTTCGGTACGTCTGCCGGCTCCTCAATCCTTGCCAGAAGCTTGACCGCCTCCTGGAACTCCTTCTTTATGAACTCTGGAGTGTTGCTCTTCTTCCCGACCATTCCCTTTATTACTACGCCTCCCTCCCTGTCGACTCCAATATAGTTCTTCTTGAGGCCCGAGAATAGGCCTATCCTGAAATCCTTGTCCTTCTCGAGGTCTAGGCCGAACTCCCTCTTAACATAGTCTATGACCGTCTGGAGCTTGTCCTCCGGAGGGTCCCAGAGGAATATCGAGTCGGTGTCGCCGTATAGTATCATAAGGTCTAGCTCCTCCGCCTTCCTCTTAGTGCTCCTAAGAACGGTCCTGCCTATAGCGGTCACGCTCTCGGCCACAGCGAGGCTGTAGAGGTGGAAGGATTCCGTGCCGAAGACGCCGTAGCTGGCGTTGACGTACACCTTCATTGCCGCCTGCACGGTGTTGTACCAGAGCCTCTCCTCCTCCGGCAGGCTCTTGTCCTTGGCCTTCTTCTTGTATATCCTTACTCGGAAGTCTTTGAGCAGGCCTACCACGAGGCTGGAGATTCCCCTGATAGACATGCATACCTCGTGTCCAACCTCCGGCACTTTTACCTTCTCGCCCTCGCAGTATGGGTTGTTGACTGTCTCGTAGCTGAGGTTCCAGTTCTTGATTATGGACGGGTATAGGCTTGCGAAGTCTAGGACTAGTATGTTGAAGAATACTCCCTGGGGCGGCTCGAGTACTATGGCGCCCTTGTACTTCTTGTCCTTGATTACAGCGCTACTCTTGGCTACGTTGGCGTACTCTGCAATCTCCTCCCTGCTGGGTATTAGGTAGCCCATCCTCCTATGCTCCCAGTTCATGAGGCTCTTGATCCAGCCGGAGACCTGTGTTCTCGTAACGTCTTCGAGGCCAAGCTTGGATATTCGCATTAGCAGGACTATGAGGTTCCAAACTAGGTTGTTAGCATGCGTGGTAAGCCTGACTGTTAGGTCTGAGTCTTTTAGGTTGTAGCGGGCTAGCTGCTCTAGGTTTAGCTCGCTTATAGGCTTCTCGACTACCTCCTTGTACTCGCCTAGGAGTGCGCCGGCGACCGCGTCTAGGCTCTTCTCCCTGTAGGCGTTTCCGAACGCGTAGACCTGGAGCGCCCTTATGTCGAATAGCCTGTGGAGGTCTACGTGGAGCTGGTACGTGAATGTCACGTGGTCCTGCTTGAACTCTAAGGGTAGCCTGTCGGGCTCGTATCCGAGCTGGAGCAGCCTGTTGTACAGGTAGGGGAGGTCGAAGTTGTCGCCGTTGAAGGTTAGGACTATCGGGTACCTGCTCGCTATCCTGAGAGCCTCCAGTATGAGTGAGGCCTCGTCTTCGAAGAGTTCAACCTCCCCCTCTATGCTGGTGAGGTCTCCGGGGTCGACGTCTTCACGGGCTAGTAGGAGGACCCTCCGCAACCCCCTATTGTCGGCGAGCGCTATACTGATGACAGGCCACGGGGCGCTACCCGGGTCTGGGAGTTCTCCCTCCTGCGGAGCGTACACCTCAATGTCTAGTGCAAGCCTGGGAGGGTCTGGAGGCGGCTGCTCGAAGACTGGAATCCACTCCCTCGCCATCTCCTTGAATTCCTCAGGCTCGTCGCCGAAGATCTTCTCCACTATCTCCTCGATCCTCTCCGGCTCAACGATCCTGCCCCGCCTCCACGATGTGGAGACCTCATAGTACATGCCTGGAACGAGCAGGTTATCGTAGACGTAGTTGTGATGGTACTTTATGTCGGCCTCCCAGTACCTGTAGCCGGCCTTGGCGACTGCCTCCCTCAACTCCCTAACCGCCAGGGGGTCGTTGACGACGATCCTGGTTAGGGTTACCCTCCTCCTCCTTATAGGGTGGAGTTTGACCGCCGTCTCGAACCTGGCGAAGGACTTGTGGCCGGTGATGCCAAGGCGGGGGTTCGCGAGCTCGTCTATTGGCGCGTCTGTTAGGAAGTAGGGCTTGTGCCCGGTTCTATCGACCCACCTAACAATCCTCCCCTCACGGTCGAGTATGAAAGCTACAGCGCCCCCCACACTACCGTCGTAGCGGATGTCTAAGAGGTAGCCCTCAGCCTCCCGCGCATAGTTATCTATGTCTCCAAGCCTGTAATCATAGCCCGCCACATCACCTCGGGCTGAGACCCTAGCCTCAACATTCGGCTCTCGGCTGCTACCGGGTCCCGGGGGCTCGGGAGCGCCCACTCTACCCGTTGCAGGCTCCTCCTCTACCACAGGGAGGCTGGCAGCCCGCCCTGTGGACTGCCCCCGCTCCCCCATGGCCTGCCTAGAATCTTGGAGGCTCGGAGCAGGCTTCACAGGCCTCTTGGGGGGCTCCCGCTTATCCACTATGAAGTCGAAGAGACTCCTACCCCGCCTTGCGGCCTGCCCGCCCCTAGCCTTTGCCCGGGAACCGTTTCTCCTAGATTCTCTAAGCTTCTCCTCAACCCCACGTATGAACTCGTCGAGGCTACGATTCCTCTTCGGCGCCACGCGGGAGCCCCCCGTAGACGCTATGGCCGTGCCCGGGTATAAGGGGGATGTGCTAGCCCGGCCTCCAGCCACTTCTAGACTATGGTAATACTCTATAACCCAGCCGGCCGCCTGGGGGTTTTAACGTGGGTCAACCTCCCGGTATGTACGAGTGGCCTTCCACTACTATACTCGGCCTTCGAGTTTAGGAGGGGTGGGGTGGGCCTTGGAACCGGCGTCTGCGGCCGAGCCTAGAATACTCCACTATGCAATGGTGGAGGATCTTGAGCCCATAGTCTACATTGTCGCAACGATTACAGTGGCTGTCCTACTCTACAGCCTATGGCAGTTCTACAAGCGGGTAACCTACGGCGGCGAGAGGATACAGTGGGGCCCGCTAGGCTCTAGGCTGGAGGGTCTCGTCAAGTACGCGCTTCTCCAGTGGAAGGTTGTACGCCACCGGTTCCCCGGCACGATACACCTGCTCATATTCGGGGGCATGCTCTGGCTCGCAATCGCCACCACTCTCCGGGCTATAGACTTGCACGTTGGCACCTTCCTGGTAGGCAACGTGTGGAAGGCATACAAGCTTGCCAGCAACATTGCCGGCGTGATGGTGGTAGTCGGGAGCATACTAGCCATGGCAAGGCGAGCCCTAGGGCTCACACCAAACCTGCCCAGGGACCCCGTCTACTACCTGGTCCACGTGCTCTTCATAACGATAGTAGTGACGGGCTTCATGCTAGACGGCCTAGTTGCCGCATACTATAGGGCGGCCTACGAGTCCCCAACATTCGACCCCATAGGGTACCTGTTCTACAAGTGGGCCGCCGGCATGAGCATAGAGCAGATCGAGGCCATCTACAGGCCCCTCTGGCTCTTCCACTTCCTCATAGCCCAGTTCGCCCTTGCAACCATACCCTACACTAACCTATGGCACATAGTGGCTGCGACGGCCAACGTCACCCTCCAGAGGACCGAGCCCCCAGCAGCCTCGGTGAGAGCATTCCCCGACATTGACGAGAGGATAGAGAAGGAGGAGCCCATAGGCATAGTGAGGCTGAAGGATACGACGTGGAAGCAGAGGATGGACTACGAGGCGTGCACCTCGTGTATGAGGTGTACGAACGCATGCCCAGCATACAACAGCGGGAAGATACTCTCCCCGAGAGACGTCATAGTCCAGATGAGAGGCCTCATGTACAAGGGGGCGTGGGACCACAAGGTGTGGAAGGAGGAGGGAGAAGAGGAGGAGCCAGAGGAGGTTAAACGGCTCCAGATAGACCCGGAGGCCGTATGGAGCTGTGTCACCTGCGGAGCCTGCGTTAACGAATGCCCAGTTCTAATCCACCATGTGGAGACTATACTGGACATACGCCGGGGAATGATGAGCACGGGCAGCGAGCAGATACCCGAGCAGGCTCTCAACGCACTATACAGCATGCAGCAGACAGGCAACCCGTTCGGCTACAACCCCGCCGACAGGGAGGAGTGGATACAGGAGCTGGCCTCCAAGCTGGGAGACGACATCATAGCAGACCCCGAGCAAGAGTACGACTACATCTACTGGATAGGCTGCGTCGCCAGCTACGATCCGAGGATAAGGCCTGTCGTGGAGGCGAACCTGCGCCTGCTACGCAAGGCAGGCCTCAGGGTTGCCGTGCTCCTCGAGGAGGGATGTTGCGGAGAGCCTGCGAGGAGGATGGGGGAGGAGGCGCTATTCGTCGAGATAATGAAGATGAACCTGGAGACCCTCAGCCAGTACAAGTTCCGCAAGCTTCTAGTACACTGCCCCCACGGCTACCACGTGTTCCGCAACGAGTACAGGAAGTACCTAGACTACCTTCGCAGGGACGAGGAGACCAAGCCTCTCGCAGACTTCCTAGAGAAGCTGGAGGTCGAACACCACAGCGTGGTGCTAGCAAGGCTCGTGAGGGAGGGCAAGATAAGGCCGTCGAGGCATGTGCAGGCCACGGTAACATTCCACGACCCATGCTACCTTGGAAGGTGGAATGGGATATTCGAGGAGCCACGCCAGGTGCTGAGGAGCGTGAAGGGGCTTAGGATAAGGGAGATGCCGAGGAACAGGGAGAGAAGCTTCTGCTGCGGTGGGGGCGGCGGACACATGTTCTACGAGATCAAGAGGGGTGAGAGGATAGCCAGGATAAGGGCGAAGGAGGCGGCTGAGACCCTTGGAGACGGGAACGGTAGGAGGATAGTCGCAGTGGCATGCCCCTACTGTAACACCATGTTCCGCGGCGAGCAGGAGGACTTCGGATTCGAAGTGAAGGATATCGCTGAGCTCCTGGCAGAGTCCACGGGAGACCTGGAGGGCGAAGGCTAGCCCCCAGCCTTCCTAACCCTCACGATGATTAGGGACCCTCTTTTCTCAACCCTAACCGTCTTAGGGTCTACCCTGGCGGGTAGCGTGTATACTCCGTGGAAGCGGCGGGCCACGCTCCTATAGTAGGTGGAGCCCAGGGCCTCCCTGTAAACCCTCTCGTCGGCCTCCCCCCGGACCTCGACCCTGTCCTCGCCCACGAGTACTTCGAGAGTCTCCCTCTTAGCCCCGCTAGCGTCTACTATCACGACTATCTCCTCTCCAAGGTCGTGTATTTCAACGAGCGGCTCTAGGACGCCCTCCGAGAGGCTGCGGAGGCGCTCGTAGAACAGCTCCTCCGCCGCCGCGGCGTTCAGCAGGTGCCAGTAGGCCTCCTCCCTCATAAGCCTTAGGCTTGCCAGCGCCTTCTCGAGCAGCCTCTCCAGCGGGTCCTCCGGCACGGCTGGGTCCCTCCCGCTCTAAGTGTATAGGAGTGGAGGCCTGTACTCATAGGTCTTGCCCATCTTCGCCATTACGCTCTTAGTCTCCCTCATCAGCTCCTTCAGCCTAACCTTGATCTTCTCCGCCTCCTCCACTAGCTTTACAGTGTCCACCTTGAGGCCGGTTATCTTGGAGACAGCCTCTACGGCTACAGCCGCTGCCTCCGGGTCTGGGAGGTCTACGAAGCTCTCGACCATCAGGACGAGGTTTGACAGGCCTCTGCGGGCCGCTTCTTTCAGTATGAGTGCGTATGGGCCGACAAGTATTCCCTGCTCCACAGTCTTAGCCCCTATCCTGCCGCCCTCGATCTCGCTCTCCCTGTCGTTTGCAAGATAGTATAGTGTGGGCTTCTGCACCTCGATCCTGTTCGGTATCCCCATGCCGGTTATGCTTATGAGCATCTTCACGCCCTTCACCCTAGCATATGATACTATCGCCTGCGAGAACGCCGGTATGGCGGGCGGCGCTATCGGCACGTCTG
>CAYRZG010000051.1:0-8659 GCA_964428695.1 uncultured Desulfurococcales archaeon | reverse complement strand
TATCGCATACTCTCCGGGGCCCAGGAAGCCGGGATCCTCGCCCATCTTCGCCCTCCGCACGTACTCTCGGAGCAGGGGTATCTGGTGGCGTATCCTAGCAGCCTCTATCTGTAGTTTGGCCTCCCTGCTACCAGCATGGAGGCTGAATATCTCGAGAATTAGTATGACCCTATCTATTACGCGGCGCCTTGTCTCCTTCTGGAGCACGTAGAGTGTTGTCGGGGGCGGGTCCCAGTACGCTATTATAGTGCCAGCCCCCAGCTCCTCGGCCTCTGAGGCTATCTTCTCGATCGTGCCGGCTCCTAGCCTTCTAGGGTTTCTAATCCTAACCACGCCAGCAACCCTATAGCCTGCAGTCTCCGACAGTGCTAGGGCTTCGTCGAGGTATCGGATCTCGCTCCTAGGAATTACGAGTAGGGCCCGGTCCTCGCTAGTATTCGTCCTCGTCCTTCTTGACAACTACAACGTCACCCAGGGTGAGCTTACCCGGCTCGACGTCATACTCCTCCTCTATCTCGACCGGCTCTAGTAGCTGGATTCCTAGGAGCTTCTCCATCTTCCGGGCAAGGTCTATTGAGGGCTTCATCTTCCCCTGCTCTATCTTCCTTAGCATGGTCTCGCTAATCCTAAGCTTCTGGGCTAGGGCTGCCCTAGTCCAACCCCTAGCCTCCCTCGCCCTAACTATTCTCTCGTCATAATCCTCGACGATATCGTAGAGTTCGAGGGACACCCTCCTGGGGGGTCTAACACGCTTAACCCTCTCCCCGCTAGGCCTGCGAGACTCTCTAACAGGCTTAGCCCTGCCACTCTGGACTAGCCTGAGATAGCAGCTAGCACAGAGTATCATCTCGACACCATCTACCACGGCCCTATATGGCCTGCCTGCTATGGGGGCGCCGCACATTTCACAGTATAGCGTCTCTCCTCTAGCCAATCCAGCCTCCCAATAGAGTCTAGCTTCAATAGCGCGGGTTTATAGGTTAGGCTCGAAGCCCGGGCCGGGCGGATAGTAATTTCAGCCTCTGACTGGGGCTCTCCTATTATAAGCCTACTTGGAAACGTTGAGTATACGGTGAACAGTGGCGTGTCGCTAAGTAGCAGCGGTGGAAGGAGATACTATGATGCTGACGAGGAGATAAGGAGGCTTAGGGAGCAGGTTAGGAAGCTGACTCAGATGAAGCTCATGCTCGAAAGGGACCTTGAAAGGTACCGGCAAGAGGTCGCAAAGCTCATGGGGAGCCCTAGGATAGAGGCCGTCGTCCTAGAGGTCCTCGAGGATGGGAGGGCCGTGGTTAAAAGCACGACGGGACCCAACCTGGTAGTGGAGGTTAGCAACAATATTGACCCGAAGAAGCTTAGGCCGGGGATGATAGTGGCGTTAAACAGTAGAGGATCGACGATAGTAGAAATTCTCCCCAACAGGGTAGACCCCACGGTTAAGGCCATGGAGGTTATAGAACGTCCCAATGTCACGTTTGACGATATAGGAGGGTTGAGGGAGCAGATAAGAGAGTTGTACGAGGTCGTGGTGCTCCCACTCGTGAAGCCCGACCTCTTCAGGGAGATCGGAATAGAGCCGCCAAAGGGCGTGCTACTGCATGGCCCTCCAGGCACAGGTAAGACAATGCTAGCTAAGGCGGTAGCGAGGGCGTCTAACGCCAAGTTCATAAGGGTTGTGGCGAGCGAGTTCGTCAATAAGTTCATAGGAGAGGGGGCTAGACTAGTCAGGGAAGTGTTTAGGTATGCTAGGCAGAATGCCCCTGCAATAATATTCATAGACGAGATAGATGCTATCGGCGCCAGAAGAATGGACATGGGGACGAGCGGCGATAGAGAGGTTCAGAGGACCCTCCTACAGCTCCTCGCCGAGCTAGACGGGTTCGAGCCCCTGTCTAACGTGAAGGTGATAGCGGCAACAAATAGGCTGGACCTACTCGACCCAGCCCTCCTAAGGCCTGGAAGGTTCGACAGGATCATAGAAGTTCCCCTGCCAAACCTGCAGGGTAGATACGAGATACTCAAAGTCATGCTGAGAAAGGTGAAGACGTCGGGAGATATCGACATCTGGGAGATAGCTAGGCTTACAGAGGGTATGAGTGGAGCCGACCTAAAAGCCGTGGTGACTGAGGCCGGATACTACGCTATACGGGAAGGGAGGAGGGCCATAGAGCAGAGAGACCTAGTTAGAGCGGTTGAGAAGGTGCGCTCCCGGCTACGCAAGGGCGGCCCGCGGGAGTCGGGCATGAGCATGCTACTCTGAAATATCCTTCAAACACCCTCCCCGCCCGCGGGTGAGCATGCATTAGGAGGAGGGCGGGGAGGGAAGACATACTCTACCTTCGAGGAATAGCAGCATTCCAGTGGGACTGGAGAGTCGCAGAGAGCCTCCTCCCCCTCGAATGGGATTACGTACTAGATGTTAGGAGGGGGAGGGTTAGATATGTGATAAGGAATGGAAAGGTCTACCTAACCCTAAGGCCCACGGACGGCTACTTTTCACTATCAATAGATGCGGCCGAGAGGGTTAGGATAGCCTCCAAGCCCCCGCGATATAGGCTGGTCGTCTCGGAGGCGGCCGAGTTGAAGGGGAGCGTTCTAGCGCCAGTGGTGAAGATGATCGACGAGAGTCTAAGGCCTGGAGACGAAGTTTTGATTGTAGATGAGAGTGACAGGCTCTTGGCTGTTGGAAGGCTGAGGGTCCCGCCGATAATGATTAATGGTCTGTCCAGGGGAGAGGTAGCTCGAGTAAGGGCTAGGGTGCGCGATAGTGGAGATAGTGGTTGACATTGACAGGAAAGAGTTGAAGGGCTCCGTGCTCATAACGGGCTTTAGAGGCTTCGGCATGGTGGGCTACCTAGTCTCGAAGTATCTCGCTCTACTATTGAATGCTAGGAAGATAGGCTATATACTTCTCGAGCGGACTCCGCCGATGATTCTAATAGAGGAGGATGGAGTCGGATACCCCTTCGACATATACTACTCTGAGAACCCGAAGGCGGTAATAGTTGTGAACAGAGCTCTCCCCGACAAAGACCTCATCGACGACTATGCGGCAGGCTTAGCGTCTTGGGCGAGCAGGATTGGGGTTAGGTATGCTGTACTTGTTGGAGGACTCAGCCGGGACTATATGAGTGAGGGTGAGGAATACGGCTACAGGCACGTGGAGAACAGGTTCTATGACGGGCCCAGCCTGGAGGCTCCCAGAATGGAGCAGGGCCTGGGCGTAATGGGACCCCTAGCACTACTTTACGTCTACATGGACTATTTCGGGGTCCCCGCGACTATAGTGCTCCCATACTCTACCGTAGAAGAGGCTGACTATCTAGCGTCGGCCACGGGGGTTAGGATCATCGCGGAAAAGCTGCTGGGCGTAAAGGTCGACGTGAGCCTACTCGAGAATCTGGCGCAGAAACAGAAGGAGGCCTTGCAGAAGCTCCTCGAGATAATGGTTAGCGAGGAGAAGGGAGAGGAGGAGAAGAAGGAGGGATCCGGCATCTACATGTAGGCCGCCTCTCACTATCTCGCCACTATTACCTCGACTCCCCGACGCGAGAGCCTCTCAGCTATGAACCTGGCAAGCTTCTCCAGGGAGCCAACCCCCGGGACTATTTCCACTCTCTCATACCCTAGCTTGTGGAGGAGGCTTGCAATATGCTCTGCAGTCTCCTCAATCACTATGGCCTCCGGGTCCCGTGGCATATCATTGTGGGTTGTCGGGTACACTCCGCACAGCTCCCTCGGCACCAGTCCTATGAACGGGGCGTAGAATGCTACCAGCTGATCGCTCCACATTGGATCTGTTGGGCAGGATCCCGTGTCTTCGGGGTATGGTATGAGCACCGCTCTCCTAGGGCCGGGCCTTCCTGTTAGATACCTTTCAACCTCGGCTCGGAATCTCTCAAGCTTGGGCCTCCGGTACGAGGTCGGACCGTAGAAGCGTAGTCCTCTAACAACACCCTTGGACCTGGGGGTCCCCTTCTCCAACACTCTACTCTTCCCCAATAGCGCCTTAACCGCGTCCAATGCTCTTGGATGCCTGTGTGAGACCTCCTCTACTAGCTCCCACAGCCTACCCTCCCGGATAGCCTGCTTCGTCCTCCTGATAGACTTCAATATCATGTAGAGATTGTGGATGGCTAGGAGCCTAGTCCTCTCCCGCTTCGGCATTTCCAAGAGATCCTTCGGGGTATAACGGCTGCACACAGGACAGTTGCACGGGAAGTATTCGAGCCTCTCTAACCTCTCGACACCATACTCGGTAATGTACCGGTCGTCCCTCGCATATAATATGTAGGAAGCACTGTCGAACATGTCTATCCCCGCGGCGACGGCTAGCGGAATTATGAGCGGATGGCCGGCGCCGAAGAGGTGGACGGGCTTGCCCCAGGGGATCCTGCTCTTCGCGGTTAGGATCATCTCAATTATCGTCCTATACTCGTATCGTTCGAGGAAGACTGTGGGGCTGCCAACTCCGAAAATATCGTAGGCCTCATGTATGCGGGCGGCCTCCTCAGCACTCTTGGCTACAAGGTCTAGGTGTCTGCCACCCTGTATGGGTAGCACCCATAGAGGCCCCTTTGCAACGCCCTGGATTAGCGGTATGGCGGCTCTAGCCCGCCTCAATGTTTCCTCGACGCTTCTGGCCGCAGTAGCCCGGTCTACGTCGCCTGTCGGGATATCTAGGATCACGGCTATGTCTGAGCCTATTCTAGCCTGGAACTCCATTATAGTCTCCTGGTCCACGTCTACGCTGCCATATTCCAGAATTTGGTAAGCACCACTGTCAGTCATAACGACACCATTGAAGTCTAGAAGCCCGTGGACGCCACGCTCTACAGCCTCCTCGCCATAACGTTTGAGAATAAGGTACGAGTTAGTTATAACCTGGTTGAAGCCTATCTCAGAGATCTCCCTCGTTGATACTTCCTGCCTGTAAACATCTATGACTGGGAAGAAGGCGGGAGTCTCTATGCATCCGTGCCTCGTGCAGAGCCTGCCTATCCTCCCGGCTAGGTCCGTGTCGCGGATCTCGAAACTCAACCCGCCTAGACCTCTACCCCCTTACTTCTAAGATACTCTAGGTAGAGTGTCCTCACCCTCTGAGCCATGGGACCCGTACCCTCTACGCCGTCCTTCGAGACTCTTACAGTCTTCGCAACCTCCACCACGTTTAGGTCCTTGTATATCCTAACATAGTGGGGCGGGACCCCCCTTGCTGTTAGGAAGTTGGCAAACTCTTCAGCGTCAAAGACGCTCTCTTCGCTCAGGAGTATCTCTGCCAGGATATTACCCGATATTAGAACTAGCGGCCAAGCTTTTCCATCCTGATCCCTGGCCTTGACTAGTATCAGGCTGAGGGTCTGGTGGTCAACGCCGAAAAGCTTACCCGTATACGTCTTCCCGGTTGTCGTGTTAACTATGACATCCTTGTTTATGAGGGTCTGCAGCCTAGCGGTGAACCTCCTGGTAGCCTCTGACGCCATTGCCATATTAATCCCCGGCCGTTAGTGTCGCCAGTGGTGGGTTAAAGGGTTGGTGGTTGCAATGGCAAAGAAGCCTGTAAAGAGGATGACTCTCACTGTAAAGGACGTGTCGCCCGGTGGGATTAAAGGCCAGCTAATAGTTACGGCCACTGGCAGGAAACAGCAGGTAATGTTCGACGTTGTGGCCGACCTGATACAATTCAAGCCGGGAGATAAGATAAAGATAGAATTATATCCAGACGAGCCTCCATCTAATCTCGACAAGTATGAATTTTGCGGTCACGGCTATCTGGTCTCTAAGCCCGGTGACCCATACACAATATTCTCCATATGGGGCATACTATTCAAATTCGAACCACCAATAGAAATCGAGCCTAATAGGAAGTACTACCTCTGTATAACAGGCTCGGAGAAGGAATAGTGTCGGCACACTCGGGGGACCCTGCCTTCTCATAGGGGCGCCTATGCGAGACCTAGTAGACAGGGTGCCAAGATGGGCCAGGACGATACCAGGGATCCTAGCGGCCGCCTTCATAGCTAAGAGGATCGGGTTGCTAAGGACTCCTTCCATCCACTCCCAGCTCGACGGGTTTGAGCCAGTTTTGAGCGCGGCCCTTCTAGCAGCACCCCTGGCAGGCATAGCGATTTTCAGGCTAGCTAAGAATAGTGCCAGGCATGGGAAGAAGGGGCAAGCTACACCCCTATGCCACGTGCATAGGATCCACGTTGAAGACCCCTCTGCCGGTCAGATTCTTGCCAGGCTAGTTGAGAGGCGAGCCAAGAATAACAGTGCGATAAACTACGTGCTCGCCTCGGTTTCCGGCAGGTTGGGCTTCGGCAACTTCCTATTCATATGCGGGGTGCCAAGCCTGGTTGAGAGGGAGGTCGACATCATAGAGGCGTCACTAGCAGTCATGGGTGACGGTATAAGAGTGGAAAAAGTAGGCTACATCGGCTATGACTTCTCCCAATACCTGCCGGCCGGTGGCCGAAGCAGAGAGGATCCCATGCTAGTCGCCGTGGGAGGCCCGCAGAAGAGCGGTAAGACAGGAGCTGCCCTACTACGACTAGGATACAGGATAGACACTCCCGTTCCGGAAGATGTCCACATTTACGAAGCAGACATTGCAGGCCATATTGGCGTGTTCGGCTCGACAGGGACGGGTAAATCAACCACACTCCGGAGAATATTCACTGGGCTCTCGACAAACTGGGGCATGGTAATAGTATTAGACTGGACAGGCGAGCATGCCGAGAGAAGACCTGCAAACTCAAGAGTATACAAACCGTATGAGGGAGACGTTGGAGTAAATCCTCTAAACTCAACACTAGACCCTATGATAGTAACCGATATAATATCGGCGGCGCTTGGCCTCACGGACCCCCAAGGCTACCTCCTTCAATCAATACTTTCAAACGATAGGCCAGAGAGCCTAAGAGAGCTTTACATGAGAGTCCTAGACTGGGAAGAGACGTCAAAGTGGGATAGAGAGGTAAAACGCGCCCTAGCCAGAAAGCTTTCATCGATGACAACCGATATTGCAGCCTTCGAAAACAACGACTTCGTGGAACTCCTAGAGCGTGGGAATGGGGGGCTTAACATTCTAGACTTGTCGGGCTTCCGCAGCCTTAGAGGTAAACGAGCATACGCACTCTCGGTTCTCGCTATCTCATACTATCTTGCAAGAAACTCTCCCGCCAAGAAACGCCTAGCCATTGTTGTAGATGAGGCCCATAATGTGTTTGAGACTGAATCGATAATAGCAGAATCTATAGCGTCAGAGGCTAGAAAGTATGGCCTCTCACTGATCTATGCTACTCAATCACCATCACATATTCAGAACAGGATAATATTAAATACAAATACTAAAATAGTACATTCACTGAGATCGATGCAGGACAAGGAGTATATAGCCAGGACAATGAGTATCAATAGTAGTTTAGAAAATAGGCTTGATAAGCTTGCACCTGGGGAAGCCCTGCTCCAATCACCGTCATACCCCCAACCTATACTTGTCAAAGTTGAGGCGTGAGGAAAGGTAAGTTACGAATTCGGCCACACTAGGATCGGCTAGCCAGTCTATCTCTATCCCAACTCTCCAATCCTCGAGCTTGTCAAGGGCTCTTTCAACGGCCTGCTCTGGCGGGGCCCCAGTAGTGTCAACCTCTATCACCATGTCCCGATAGTCGAGCAGGGACTCGGCTACAACGTTGAATGCCTCAGAAAGACAGTTCTCATATATCTTGTCTACGGGCCAACCCTTACTCTCAAGTCTCCGGCATAGCTCTCTAGGATTAGCTCGTAATAGGAACACTACGGGAACGTGGAAGAATATCCTATTAGTCTCAAGAACGTCTTTCGGGTAAAGTGTTTCGAGTATCACGCACCTCCTGCTAAGCATGCGTTCAACTTCAGCTACAACAGCCTCTAAACCTCTATTGTCCAGGTAACTAGTGAAGCGTCCGGAGGGATCCCTCCTCACTACTCCTAGGCGGAAGGCAATGCTGGAAACGCTCTCTACAATGCACTGTGGAAAGTAATGTGAAAGTATACTGGAAAAGGATGTCTTCCCGCTGCCCGGGGTCCCGGCTATTAGAAGTATAAAATTGTTGGAGGAGGGCATTAGTCTTACTTCTTCTTGCTCTTGCTCTCCTCTTCCTCTTTGGTCTTCTTAGCTGCTATGACGTCGTCTATCCTCAGTATTAGGGAGGCTACCTCGGTGCCCGCCTTGAACGCGTTGGCCTTGACTCTCACAGGCTCTATCACTCCCTTCTCGAACATGTTGACTATCTCGCCGGTGTACACGTCGATTCCAGCCCACTTCTCGCCCTTCTCGTGGGCGCTCCTCAGCTTCATTAGAGTCTCGATAGTGTCTAGACCGGAGTTGTATGCTAGCGTCTGTGGTAGCGCTTCAAGCGCCCTCACGTAGGCCTCGATCGCTAGCCTCTTCTTGCCCGCGACGCTCTTGCTGTACTCTCTCAGGTACTTGGCGGCCTCAGCCTCTACAGCGCCGCCGCCCGCGACGATCTTGCCGTCCATGACTGCGTCGGCGACAGCGCTTAGAGCATCGTGTAGAGCCCTATCGGCCTCCTCTACTAGCCTCTCAAAGCCGCCCCTTATGAGTATTGTTACGCTTCTTGGGTTCTTGGCTCCTTCGATGAATATCATTTTGTCT
>CAYRZG010000050.1:4065-9137 GCA_964428695.1 uncultured Desulfurococcales archaeon | reverse complement strand
CGTATATTCTGGCGGCGAGGCTCCCTGCCCCCTCCTTTAATGGTAGGGCGTGTATCGTCGCCACTAGGGTCTCACGCCTAGCCTGGGCGGCTGCTAGCATCGACTCGCTGGGCGGTTTCGACACGTGCGCGTGTACAACGTCAGCATGGTGGAGCGCCGCCACTATGGCTGCCTGAGGGGATATGCATGAGTCGTAGACTCTCACTCCACACTCATACATTACCCCGGGCCAGCTCCACTTATCCCCCCTCCTGGCCGCCAATATCGGGGTGTGGCCCATCTCCGCCTGCATTAATGATAGCCTCGTAACCGCGTGTATCACGCCGTTGTATCCGTGTATGCCTGCGGTCGCGTGTAGTATTATCACTCCTCCAGCACCCTGTATATCTCTAAGGCCTTCTCAACCACCCTTGGCCAGTCGTGATATTCTAGTATGTAGCGTCTGGCCCGGGACCCGTAGCCCTTAGGATCGGAGGCCGCCTCCTCTATAGCGTCGGCCAGGCTATCCGGGTCCCCGGGGTTTGATAGGATCCCGCCACGGCTCCTAGCTATCAATTCCACTGCCCCGGGGATAGCTCTTGTAGCGACAAGGGGCCTGGCTAGGCTTCCGGCCTCTAGGAGTACGATGCCAAATGACTCAAGCCTGGTCGTGCTTGGAAGCACGTGCGCCGTGGAGCCCCCTATGATTTCAAGCATTCGCCTCCTCGGTAGGAAGCCGTGGAACCTGGCATGAACGCCAAGGCGGCCTGCCAGCCTGTGGAGGGCCATGTAGTAGTCCGGGTCAACGGGCCTACCGACTATCTCGGCTCTAAGCCTAACACCCCGCTCCCGCAGCCGGGCCAAGGCCCTTATCAGCACGTGGACCCCCTTCTCCGGTATGATCCTGCCGGCGAAGGATACGTAGTCCTCATACTCTGGCCTAGGCTCTAGGCTTGAGGCGTCGACGCCCAAGGGTAGTATTTCAACCTTCCCCTCACGCAGGAGCGGCCTTAGAACCCTGCTAGACTCGGCGAAGGCCATTGTAGAAGCGGTGACCAAGCAGGCCTTCCTGGACAGGAGCCTCCTAAGCCAAACCTCGTATACTAGGCCGGCGGCCCTGGCTAGGGGGTTGACCATTTCCACGTCGAAGTGGTACGTGTAGAGGAGGCACCTGGAGACCGTGGAGACCACGTCCTCGCCGCCGGGGAACGGGCCGTGCAAGTGGATCAGCCTGTAGGCTCCAGCGTGCGACGCCAGCCTAGCCGCCTCCCCCGGCAGGGGTATCGGGGCCCTGAAGATGGTGAGCCCGCCTCCAGCCCACGCTATCCTCACCCCGCCAACCTCGCCCGGGACCCTGCCGCGGCCGAGGGCTACTACTGGGGTTCCGGTCCTCCAAGCTAGCTCTAAGGCGAACGACTGGAGCCCGCCATAGTATGGGAATGGTATCACAGCAACCCTGCCGCCTTCAGCCCTCGACATTTAGGCGCCCCTACCCGCCATGCATGGGTGGGTGTATGCTGGAGTGTTAAGCTTACAGGAGTTCCCAGGCAGGGCGGGGCCCCGGGAGGCGCCCTTCCTAGACTATGCAATCCAGGCCTACCTACCACTCGTAGCAGCCACCACTGTGGCGCCGCTCGTGGGCCTCGCATTCCTCCATGCCAGAGCGTATATCCTGGCTAGGCGTGGCAGGCCGTTAACTCGGCCTGGAAGCCTCGCCTACACCATCTACCTTATAGCAGGCCTCCTACCTCTCATGGGCGGAAACGCCGTCTCCATGAAGGCTATACTCGACAACGTTTACGGTAGCCTGGGCAGATGGCTGTATATTCGAACCTGGAGAGACTGGGACGTCTACATGGGCATTGCAGAGTTCCTCTCCTGGTTCCACCTCCTCGCGGGCCTAGTCTTAGGCATGAGCCTCCTCCTGGTATTCTTCCGGAGGAGCTACGACTCCTGGTACGCCGACCTCCTAGTATACGCGGGCAACGCCGCATGGTTCATAGTGCTCGCCAGGATACCGCTAAAAGACTTCCACTACACCCTCCAGTACGTGGAAACCCACGATATCCCCCCGGGAGCCAGGCCCTTCGACGTGGTCGCCGAGCTCTTCTACACTCGCCTAGCCCTGGGGCTAGCAGCCGGGCTCGCCGTGAGCCTGGGAGCATACCTCCTCTACAAGTCTAGGAGGGCGAGGGCGGGGGCCTAGAGCATCCCAACAGACCGGAGGGAGCCAGGAGAAGGGCCAAACCCAGCACAATGCTGGCCGCATTCCCCGTAAAACTGTGCGCCAAGTGCGCACCACCTACAACAGCAAAGGCCCGAAGGAGCCTACAAGCCCATACGCTATCAAGCCCGGAGAGGAACAAGCAGGCCGCCAGAGACGCTACCCCCGTGGCAGTGCTCAGTAGTGGATTATGGCATCTCAGCCCCAGACTCTCGTCTACAAGCCTTCCAGCCACCCCGACGAGCAATCCCAGCAATATTAGGGCAGCCAGCAGCCGCAGCGGCCTGGCCACACTCCCCCACTCTGCCCGGAAGACTGGAGGGTTCGAGGATAAATCGGTGAACTTGCCAGTAGACTAGTATATGACAATGGTAAAACCGGCTCTGGAGGCCAAGGCTCCACTAGGGGTCGAGGGCTATATCGCGGCGTCGGAGTCTTATGGCCGCACCCCGAGCAGATAATACCACAAATATAACTCTAAAAACAAAAAATAATCTAAAATAATACGGTATTGGTCTGTAGTGCCGCCACAGGAAGGGTAATACGAGCCTGCGACAGGATTCCCTAGCCCGGCCCTGCCAGCAGTATCGCGGCTCCAACTGCAGGCTCTAAGCCATGGGAGGGTGACACCATGCCCCACACCATAGATAGATGTTAAAAACTTGCAAGTATATGGTAGATTTTCTGCTGCGGGCGTGCGGGGCTCTGGTTGTGTTAAGTGGCGCTTAACACAACCAGCCACCATGCCAGGGTAGAGTTAACCGGAAACTAACCTGCAGCGGCGGGTTAACGGAGACCATCCGATATGCTAGTGTGGGGCGGCGGGGGCGGCCACCCTACTCAGGGCTGCCGAAAGGGTAGCGGCTCATGCTGGCCGTGGGGCGGCCTGTGTGGATGGCCGCCACTCGTGCACTGGGCTATGTACTAGTATACTGGCTTGCTTCTATGCTAGCCTCTTGTATGCCCTGCTCTTCTCCAGGTGTTTGTGTTTCTCCTCGTGTGTGGCGACATGTATGTCAACCGGGTGTATGGTTGTTATGCCGGCTTTCTCGGCGGCCCTCTTTATCTTCATGTAGACTTCTGGGTGTTTAGCCTTGGATGTTACTACTAGTATGTCTACGTCGTGGCTAGATTCTAGCTCTCCTCTTGCTATCCCTCCTACCAGGTATACTTCTGCGTCTGCTATTACTTTCCGTATCTCTTCTGCCAGTCTCGGTAGCCATGCGTGCCACTCCGTCTTGAGCTTCTCCCTTTCGGCTAGTTTAGGGTCAACGTATCTTGGAAGTCTCCTGCCGGTCGCCTGTCTATAGGCGTACTCGACTACGAAGCTACCCGCTAATATCGCTGCGAATAATAGTATCGTGTTCGGGTTTTCTGTCGCCATCCTGTATAGGAGTACTGCTAGCGAGGCTATGGTGGCTATAGTTGCTGTTATGGTTACTGTTGGGTTCGCCTTCGTCTTCTCTCTGAGCTTGTATGCGGCATAGTTTACCATGGCGAACACTAGGAGGAAGGCGCCGCTTCCAGCTGTGCTAATAGCGTCTAGTCCAACTAGGAGTGCTAAGAGTAAGCTTAGTAGCGCTATTATTATCAGGCCTTCTGGCGCTTCTCTCCAAACCCTCCTTTCGAGGCCTTCCGGAACCATGCCATACTTGGCTAGCATGTATGAGATTCTAGCGGTGCCGTAGAGTGTGGCGTTTATGGCACTAGCGGTGCTGGCTAGGGCTGCGGCCACTATAAGGTAGAAGCCGGCTAACCCTAGCACCGGCTCGACAACCAGGGCTAGCGCATAATCCCTTGCCTCGACAACCTGTTGTGGAGTGAGAGTGCCGCTAGAGACTATCGCTATAGCGACATAAACTGCTATCACCACGAGGACGCTAGCATAGAAGGCTCTTACGAGATCCCTCGTGCTACTTGCATCCGCCGCAGCGTTCGATATTAGCTCGAAGCCCTCGTACGCGAGGAATATCACCATGCCACCAGCTATTATCGCCACGGGCCCCGGCCAGTGCGCGGGAGACAGTCGATGCCAATCCATAATCTCTAAACCTGCGGCGACAGCCAACAATAACACGCCAAGCTTGAAGCCTACGAGTCCCAGTTCAACCCTCCCACTAGTCTTGGCTCCAAGCGCGTTCACAAGCGTGAATAACCCCACTACTAGGATAGCGAGGGCATCGTATACGAGTCTGCCACCTCCAACTGCAGCCGCACCATAGCTTGCAAAGGCGTGAGTGTAGAGTGCTATCATTACAACATACGCCAAGAGAAGTAGTAGGTTCAACCCGCCAGCCAGAATAGTATCGCCGTAAGCCTGCACAATGAATTCTACAGTGCCACCCTGGCTTGGAAACCTCCTCGACAAAACTGCATAGCTGTATGCTGTAGCCAGGGCTATCATTCCGGCCAGGAGGAATGACAGGAATGCGGCACCGTCGCTAAGCTGGAGGCTGAGGCCGAGGACAGCGAATATCCCGCCTCCTATCATGCCTCCGACTCCAATAGCGAATAGTTCAGCGAAACCCAGCTTGCCCTTCAAAGTATCCTACCCGGCGAATAACAGTTACAGCTAGCTCTTTCAAGTCTAGCGATAGTCAAGGAAGAATAATTTGGACTGGAGATGAGATCAGGCTAGCCGCCCATCAGTTCTGTCCATGAGATTAGGCTACTGTATACTATCTGCTGTGCTATCGATTGTGGCGATGCACCGTCTCCGTTGAGGTTCCAGTCTACGTGGACCGGGTTGAGGACTACTATTCCCGTGCCCTGGCCGTCGTCTAGCCAGAAGGCTACCGTGCCGTACTTCGCCTCCGCGGTATAGTTGCCTGTAGTGCTGTAGAAAGTCGCGTTGTATATCATGTAGTTT
>CAYRZG010000050.1:0-4055 GCA_964428695.1 uncultured Desulfurococcales archaeon | reverse complement strand
TTTCGAGGCTTGCCGTGTCAGCGAATGATACGGGGTACTTGAATACTATCTGGTTGTAGAGGTAGTATGCGTAGTAGTCCTTCCTAACCTTAATCCCTGCACTAGTAATGTTCATAGTGGTGTTTGTCGGCGGGCCTATGGATACGTAGGCGTTATAGTAGCCTATGGCGTTCCTGTCCCCAAATGGCTCGGCGAATGGCCATACTAGGACCCAGTGGTACGTAGACATGTATTGTGCCACCTGATAGTTGCTTATGCTGCATCCTGCCTCCTGGGCTACCTCGCTAATGCTTACATTACCCTGGAGCCAGTAGATGATAGCGTACTTTGGAGGCTGGTCGCCGAATAGGAGGTTGCACATCTCGCTGGGGTCTGTAATGATAGTGTAGCCTGCCACGCCTGCGTAGTTGAGCTCCTCCTTTATCTTAGCGAGAAGATCCGCCTGAGCCTGCACCTTAGCAGTGTCTACGTCTGTGATGTTGTGGGTCTCCATGTACTCCTCTTCTCCTATCTCGCCTATTAGGTCGGGGTTGGGTATCGCTATGATGTACAGGGGTGGGCTCTCAACGAAGTATGGGTTGTAGATTCCATATTCTACTATAATGTGCTCTAGGCCTAGAGTGAAGTCAGTCCAACAATCAAATGCGTAGTCGAAGTCCCTGTAGTTGTCGTAGAATATTACACCAACCCTGTAGGTCCCGTTTCTCTCCACGGGGAACACTACGGTCTTCTGGAACTGTACTGGTTTCTCACTGGTAAATCCGAAGTTCTGGAACTGGTATACCTCCCACTCGCCGGTCTCCGAGTTATACTTCCACACGACTACCGCGAACACCTTGAGCCTCCGGACAGCCCAGTCGGGACATCCACCCGCTGAGAATGTTGTAGTCCAATAGTAGTTTATCTTCACAGTTATCTTTACATAGTCTATGCCGCTGATATCCCTAGCTATCATATAGGTCCAGGCCAGCGCATCCCTATAAGAGCTGCCGTCATCGTCCGCGTCGATGTTCACCCTATCATCTGGCGGGACTGTGGGACCGTTTAGGTAGCTGTAGAATACTATCTCATCTATACCGTTTCCGTCGAAATCGTACCTGGTGATACCATTAGACCCCAGGTATATGGGGCCCTCGGATCCCAGGTCTAGGAGCCTGTTCCCGTACTCGTCGTACACTATGACCTCGCTGGCATAGCCGCTAAAGTATGTCCCATACCCGTTTCCACCGGTATCGTATGTTCCAAGGTATCCCTTCAACACTATTGTGTAGCCGTCGCCGACATAGTATGGGAATCTATAGTAGGATCCCCCGCCCGTCGGGATATATATTATGAGGTAGGTGCTCTCCGCGACCTTAATGTCGACCATGTAGAGGCCTGGGTAGTCCGGGTCGTCGTAGATGAAGCTATGATAGTAGTCTAGGTCTTCGGGCCTGTCATAGCCTGCTCGACTGCTTGGGAACACATAGTATGCCGGCTTCCAGGCGTATGCTATTCCAGACTTCATTAGCTCATCGTAGCCCCTCACGCTGAATCCACTCTGAGGCTGGAATATACCCCTCCATGCTCCGGTAGCGGCTACAGCGCCGGGCCTGCCAGGGTAGAGTACTGGAGCCTGGCCGCCGGCGCTTACAGGGTGGAGTATCCCGCTAGCAGATTCTACCAGGACTATGAGGTTAGGAGCGTAGGGTAGGATTGACTCGTTGAAGACTATGAGGAGCTTGTCGCCGGGCCTCAGCACTATAGGCTCTCCTGGGGGTGGGACGGGCTGAGGGGACCCCTCGTCGGGGTTGAGCAGCATATCCTTAATGTAGCTCGTGTTTATTGGCCTGGCCCACCGCAGGTCGTATATGGCGAAGATGGTATTGTTAGCATCGTCGATAAGGTAGAGCTTGTCGAGCTGGACCGAGACAGTACCCGTGTTGTTGATCCACACGCCGGGAATCCAGCCAGCCCTCTGGGCGGCCTCACTGTTAGGGTCCACCGCTGCGACTGCCAGCTTCTCGTTGAGGCTTGTCCTAGCCTGGGCTAGTCTCGCTTGCGCCTGCTGGCTGGCCTGGACGTTGGCATAGTACATGTTTACTATTACCGGTATTGCGAACATGAATATTAGCGTTAGCACTATCAGGCCGCCGATGACCTCGGACTGGCCCCTTCTACCACTCCTTGGCGGCCTCCTAGGCACAACCGTGCACCCTTCTACTCCCTATCCTCCGGAGGCCTGTTGAGGCTATATGTTTTGACTGAATCCTACAGCATTTATCGTTTATTACCGTCCATGCTGTCTCGGTTTTAGGTGAGAACTGCGAGGGGCCGTGAGACTTGCCGAGAGCGAGGCGGGGTCAGGCTGAGCCTATTAGCGTAATGATCCTGGTCGCGGCAACCCTGGTTGTAGCCATTGGATTGTACGCCTACTTTACAGGAGTCTACGCTGGGCAGAGTCAGAGGATTAGCCTTGTCGACGCTATTGCCAACGTTGCCAGCGGGGTCTCCATGTTTGAGGAGGCGGCCCTCATAAACAGAGTGCAGGCCACAGGCGACTATACCTACTGCTATGTTGTCAGCATAGCCAATAGCCTGGGCAACCCTATAGCGGTCTATATCACATTGTTACCGGGGGCACCGGAGCCCAACGGGATAATTAACGTGAACGACCTCTATCTCTACGTTCCAGTCTACTATCTTGGAACGGCCCCCTACGAGAGGCGGGTCCACGTTTGGCTAGTCGAAGACTATGATAGAGACGGTGTAGTCGAGGTCCTGGGGCAAGACCCCACGACTGGAGCCCTGCAGGTCGCCTACAACACTACCCCCTCATGCAGCGAGCTCTACGAGAACAAGGATAACCTAGCAAACCTTAAGCCGCTCCTACTCCCAAGGGACGCCGACGACCCCAACTACGGCTACAACGGCAGTAAGGTATACTTGTCTATCGAGGGCCTCTCCTACACTGAGTATGTGAGGGCCATGGTTCCTGGGGCTCCAGCGAACCTCTACGTCCCACTATGGAACATAACCCTACCGGCCAACGGGAAGGTTAGCATACTCGTCTTCGCGTGGAACGACTCTCCGCTCGATGCCGCCAGCCTGGTAGGATTCGTAAGGTATGGTGACAGCTTCTACGCAGCCACAACACTGCAGCTTTCAACCGTGAAAACCGCGCCCTAGCCCGTGTAGGGTATAGGCTTCTGACTCCTATCCGCATAGTGCACCGTGTAGTACTTGGGCTTCAACTCTCTAAGTACTAGGTCCCAAGCCTTCCACGGGTCAGCCCTATCGCCACAAGTGTATGCGTCGAAGGTAGCATAGCCATACTCGGGCCAGGTGTGGAGGGCTACATGGCTCTCCAATACTATCGCTACAACGCTTATCCCGCCCTTCTCGCCCTCAACCCTCCAAGACCTAAGATCTAGCAGGGTCGCCCCAGCCGCTTCCACGGCCCGTTGTATGAGATCTCGCAAGTATTCCTCGTCCCAAGCCTTCTCCTTGTCGATCCCGTAGAGGCTCCCGTAGACGTGCCTTCCTATGATGAAATCGTCTCCGACCGGCATACCGGGTCCCCTAATGGTGGAAGCGCACATCTCTAGGGGGGATTAATGCTTACCCCCTCCTGGACTTGACGGGCACTTGTGCGGATGCCTCCTCCCACCCCTAGCCTGCTCGACCACGTGATCAGCAACCTCTAGTATAATGTCGAGGGCTACCTTTACAGCGTCTGGGCTCCCAGGCGTCACAAGCACGAGTTTGGGGCCTATCATGTAAGCTGAGGCCCTGCTGATGAGAGCCGCCCCTCCAACCCTCCCGAGGCTCCTTCTCCTATGCTCCTCGCCAAACCCCGGGACTCTACGCTCGGCCAGCATTTCCACTACGTCTACACTAACATCCCTCGGAGAGAGGCCAGTACCGCCAGTGACCAGTACAATATCACCATAGGATATAGCCCTCACCACGGCGGAACGAATAACATGCGGCCTATTGGGAACCACTATAGCGTATGAGAGGATATGCCCTCTTCCCGTTACGATTTCTTCTACAAGTGGGGTAACCCGGTCCTC
>CAYRZG010000049.1:0-9173 GCA_964428695.1 uncultured Desulfurococcales archaeon | reverse complement strand
GTAAAGCAGGGAGACAAGTACACTTGGACCCTCAAGAAGATATGGCACTTCCAGACCGAGAAGTTCGAGGACGTAAAGCAGGACCCGTTCGCCAACTGCCCTGAGATCCAGCCGCCGCAGGTGCCCGAGGAGCCGCCGAGCGCCGACTACCAGGTTGTAACTATAGGGGCCCTGCTCCCGCTAACCGGAGACCTGGCTAGCTTCGGCAAGGCCAACGCCGAGAGCATAAAGCTAGCTGCCAGAGACGTAAACAAGTACTTCATGGACAACGGCATCAAGTACTGGATCAAGGTCGAGATAGTAGACACTGCTACCGACCCAGCGACGGCCAAGGACAGGTTCCTAGCCCTCTACAATAAGGGCATAAGGTTCTTCGTCGGCCCGATGAGCAGCGGCGAGCTTGGAGAGATAGTCAACCTGATAAAGCAGGGCTACAAAGCCGTTGTCATAAGCCAGTCCAGCACCGCCCCGAGCCTAAAGATTAAGGACACCGTATACAGGTTCCCGCCGCCAGACGAGCTACAGGGTAAGGTGCTGGCTCAGCTGATCAAGGGTAGCGGCGTAGACCAGCTCATCATAGTCTACAGGAACGACGACTGGGGCCAGGGCCTGGCAGGCTTCGTCGAACAGTACTTCACCCAGATGGGCGGCAAGGTAATAGCGAAGATACCATACGACCCCAAGAACCCCAACCCGACCAGCGTGATAGAGCAGGTCAACGCTAAGGTAAAGGAGGCACTACAGCAGGCTGGCGGCGAGACCCAGACGGCTGGCGGCGAGCAGGCTGCCGGAGCCGCCACGACAACCGCTGGGAAGGGCGGTATAGGAGGCACTGCTATAGCAGCGATAATAGTCATCATAATAATAGTGGCGGCCGCAGCCGTCCTCCTGAGAAAGTAAAGTTTACACCCATATTCTTTATTGTTTTTACATGTCTTCACCCACGATTATAACACTTTTAAACAAAACCCGTGCACCAGGCCTGCCTTCGAAGATGTGGGGTGGGCCGCTTACTGGGTGGTGAGTGTTGGAGGGCGACGCAATACTGCGGGTTGAGGGTGTGGTGAAGAAGTTCGGCGAGCTGAGGGCGCTTGACGGCGTTACCCTGCAAGTGCCCCGTGGGAAGGTTACGCTCCTCATAGGCCCTAATGGGAGTGGGAAGAGCACGCTTATGAACGTGATAAGCGGTGTCTACCGGCCCGACGAGGGCAGAGTATTCTTCCGCCCGGATGAAGGCGGGGAGGAGGTTGACATCACTGGCCTCCCTCCACACGAGAGGTTCCGGCTTGGCCTCGTCAGGTCATTCCAGATCCCCCAGCTGTTCCGGGGGCTCATAGTGATAGAAAACACCGCGTTCGCACGCCACGGGAATCCAGGCGAGGGAGTTGTAAGCGGCCTCTTCCGAGGCAAGTGGAGGAGCTTCGAAGAGGAGACATTAAAGAGGAGCGTGAGAGCCCTCACCATTACCAGGATTAGACACCTCTGGGATAAGAGGCCCACCGAGCTGAGCGGTGGGCAGATGAAGCTCCTGGAGATAGCGAGGAGCATGCTTCCCGACAACGCTAAGCTCATACTTATGGATGAGCCCACTGCAGGTGTAAACCCTACTCTCGCACATGAGATCTTCCAGTTTATAAGACGCTTAGCCGACGAGCGTGGCATAACCTTCCTCATAGTAGAGCACAGGCTTGACATAGCCGTCGGTTATGCTGACTTCGCATACGCCATGGCGCTGGGCAAGGTTATCAGCTGGGGTACTCCAGAGGAGGTCCTCAACGACCCGAAGGTGATAGAGAGCTATCTCGGGGGGTGATAGCAGTGAGCGGGCAACTGCAGGTTGAAGCAGGTGTGATGGACGGTAACATGCTAGTCGTAGACACGCTCAACGCGGGGTACGGGAAGTTCCACATCCTCTTCGACGTCTCATTCCAGGTCCCCAAGGGTAAGATACTCGTAGTCGTAGGCCCCAATGGTAGCGGCAAGAGCACTACTCTCAAGGCTATATTCGGGATAGCAACTATCTACAGCGGGAGGATACTCTTCGAAGGCAAGGATATCACGAGGCTGCCGCCACACGACAAGGCTAAGATAGGGATGGCCTACCTGCCTCAGACAGACAACGTGTTCGCCGAGCTGACAATAGAGGAGAACCTCCGCATGGCGGCATACACCCTGCCGAGAGAGGAGGCCGAGGAGAGGATTAAGCGTGTCCTCGAAGACTTCCCAATGCTGAAGGAGAAGCTCAATAAGAAGGCTAAGACACTTTCCGGCGGGCAGAGGCAGCTGCTAGGAATGGCTATGATGTTGATAAGGAACCCGAAGTTCTTCATGTTCGACGAGCCCACCGCGGGTCTGGCGCCCAAGGCGGCCAAGGAGATAATCGATAAGATACTATGGCTGAGAGACGATCTTGGCAAGACTATTATCCTCGTAGAGCAGAATGCTAGACTAGCCCTAGAGATTGGAGACCTCGCCCTCCTCTTGGTCAGCGGGCGTGTAAAGTTCTTCGGAAGGGCGGCTGAGCTGCTCGAGAACAGGGAGTTGGGCAGGCTATACCTTGGCTTGCACTAGTCGGGGGTGGTAGAGGTGCCCGTGTCACTCAAGTTCCTCTTGGATAGCATCGCGTGGGGCTCAGCTATAGGCCTTATGAGCATGGGCTTAACTCTAACCTACCTGACCACTAGGGTCCCTAACTTCGCCCACGCCACGGTCGGCCTAGTGTCATCCGTTATAGTAGTGTGGCTCCTCGACAGGTTCTACCTGGCGAGAGGCGGGGTTGACCCGTCATTTTACGTTGTCTCAATAGTGCTCTCATTCATATTTGTAGGCCTCGTGTCTGCCGCAATATACTTGGGCGTGCTGAAGCCGCTGGCAGACCGTGGCAACGACGTGATTAACCTCATGATAGCAACGTTCGCCGTCGACATAATACTCTTCAGCCTCCTCTTCGCAGTCCTCAACGTATTCCCAACCCACAATCTAGAGAGAGCTCTAGACGCCCAAGTCTCCGGCTATGAGCCTAGGATAACTATACCGGGAGGCTACAGGGTCGCCGCCAGCACCATAGTATTCCCCGTAGCCGCGGTAGTGCTAGCACTCCTATTCCACATCTTCCTTACGAAAACCAAGTTTGGAGTCGCCATGAGGGCGACCATCGAGAACCCTAACCTAGCGGAGACTCTGGGAGTTAACACCAAGCTCGTATACTTGGCCTCCTGGTTCATCTCCGGCGGGCTCGCCGGGATCGCGGGGGTTGCGATAACTATGATACTCTCAGCCAACCCCAAGTACAGCGCGCTCATAATTGTCAGCGTGTTCGCCGGCAGCATAGTTGGCGGCCTCTCCGGCGTCTACTGGGGACTCCTAGGCGGCTTCCTAGTCGGGTTCAGCGAGAAGATGGTGACAAAGCTAGCCTCAGAGATAACCGGTCTGGAGCTAACAAACTATGAGAGGATGGTTAGCTTAATCCTAGTGATAATCGTCCTACTCTTCGCACCCCAGGGTTTGGCTGGGGTAGACTGGGGTAGGCTGAAGGCCCGGATCCTAGGGGGTGGGAGGGGTGGAGATTAAGCTCTGGATATTCGACACTTCCTGGTTCATCTCACTCCTAGCCTTCATAGCAGTGGCTATCAGCCTCAACCTAGAGGCAGGCTATACTGGCATACCAAACTTTGGTAAGACGGTCTTCGTGTTCGTTGGAGCCTGGGCTGCCGCTGGCATTGGCGTTAGGATAGCTGGATGGCTAATACAGGTGATAGACCCGGCCTTCGCCTCCGAGGTGCTTGGGAGAATCAACGCAATCTACCCCGGCCTGCAAGTTGACAGCCTGGCAAAGGCGGCCGCCATGGTGGACCCGTTCAACACCAACAAGATTGTAGTCCCGGAGATAACAGCGTACCTCCAACAGCACCTGGGAGTAGCCATCCTACTCTTCATCATACTAATAGTGGTCACGGGAATCATAGCAGCAATATTCGGGGTCGCCGCCAGCTATGCGGCTGTGAGGCTAAAAGAGGACTATCTGGCGATACTACTGCTAGCATTCAGCGAGGCCATGGTCTCAGTACTCTTCGACCAGAACATGACCCTGAACGGCGGGAACCAGGGACTCTGGGCCATAACCTTCACAAGCGACCCGCTACTATTCAGCCTAGCCCTCACCGCGGCCATAGCAGTCCTCACCTTCATCTACGCCGAGCTTATAGGAAACAGTCCGATGGGCAGGGCTATGAGGGCTGTTAGGGACGACGAGATAGCCGCAAGCGTGTTCGGCCGGGACGTGGCCAAGATAAGGTTGAAAGTAATAGTGATAGCGTCGATAATAGCCGCTCTGGCAGGCTTCGCCTACGCGCAGGGCAACAGCTACGTTAAGTCTGCCAACTACACTAGGGTGGTATGGACTTTCATCCCCTGGGCCATGATAATACTCGGCGGCATGGCCAACAATAGGGGCGTGCTCCTGGGAGTCATAGTCTTCATGGTCGGCAAGAGGATCATAGAAGCCTACAGTGGGAGCATAGACGCCCTCCTAGGCCTAGAGCCTGGAACAATATCTGGAGTACTGCCCAACATATTCACTGGCATCCTAATACTACTAGTCCTCTACCTGCGACCCCAGGGTATACTGCCAGAGCAGCCGAGCAAGACAGCCGACTTCCGCAAGATACTAGAGGAGGTCCCTCCAGAGTAGCACTAGCGGCGGGCCGGTGACGTGTGCCCGGTCCTCGGCCGACCATAATGGGGACCGGGGCCTCTACGGCCGAGGCCCGCCGGCAGGCGGGGTGGAGCATATTGTACCCTAGGGTCATAGCACCCCTCATAACCCCGTACAAGGAGACGCTGGAGGTAGACCTAGACTCCTTCTACAATTTAGCGGAAAAACTATCGTCCAAGCGCATAGGCCTGCTAGTCGCGGGGACGACCGGCGAGATGCCGCTACTAACAATAGGGGAGAAGATGGCTCTAGCGAAAGCCGCCGTAGAGGCAGCCGGGGGTAGGGTCCCCGTCATAGTGGGAGTGGGCGGGCCAGACCCCTCTCGAGTCCTGGAAGAGGCTAGGAGTATAGCTAGGGTTAGCGGGGTGGACGCACTCCTAGTACCACCACCATACTACTACCCGGTGGGTCAGGGGGATGTAGAGGCCTTCTACTCGTGGCTAGCATCCAGGATAGAGAAGCCCGTAATGATCTACAATATTCCCAGCCATACTGGCGTCAACGTAGAGCCGGAGACCGTTGAGAGGCTATCCAGCCACGTTAACATAGTAGGCGTCAAGGCCACGGTGGACTCGTCTCTATACCAGTTCCGCCTCATAACGAGACTACGAGACAGGCCCGAGTTCAAAGTGTATAGCGGGCTAGACCACCTGCTAGCATACAACCTAATACTTGGGGGAAGCGGCGGGATAGTGGCTGGCGCCAACGTGTGCCCCAGACTGCTGCTAGAGATATCTAAGGCGGCACTGGAAGACCCCGACAAGCTACCAGTGCTTCACGAGAGGCTCTCGAGGATGTGGAGCATCCTCTCCCGAGCAAGGAGCGTGCAGGGAGCACTCAAAGCAGTACTAGCCCTCCACGGGACAATCAGAACAGTCGTCTCCAGGCCCCCAATACCGCCGGACGCCGAGAAGACCATAGCCGAGATACAGGAAGAGTGGGTGAGACAGGGTTTCCACGAAACCTGCTAGCTTTCCAACAGAGTAAAAGTATATGGCCAAGCATGATAACAGCTCAAATACCTAGATTGAGAGACGTGGACAGAGCTAGTGATCACGCATGCCAAATGTATCCTTGGATGAGCTTTCATCGATAGTTGAAGATCGAGTTAAGAGGCTAGATAGGTTCTTCCGCTCTAAGAGAAGGACGGAGAAGCTCTACGAGATCCTATCAGATATCGAGGTGAATGGAAACAACGTGTATCTCCGAGGGAATGTCGAGTACAAGTTCATTCCTCCGAGGGAGCCAGTAGTAACTAGGAAAATGTATCTTGCCGCACTATTAGCTGGCGGAGATGAGAGGACGGATAAGAAGGCAGAGGATCTCGCCTCAGCCCTGCCCGAGCCTGTAGAGAGATTCGTCGACACCATAGATATCACTATTCATCCTGTGGGTCCAGCCGTATACATCTACCTTGAGGAGATGGGCGTCGCGTGCGGTCCAGTGTGGAATATTACTGAGAGGATTGTCTTTTTCACCCTTCAGGGTAGCCTCCTCTACGCTACCATTGTCTCCATATACTCAGAGTGGCACGATATTATCGAGATGGGACCCTACAAATTCGACTCGAGAGAGGAACTGGTGAGAATTGTTGACAAGGTTCTCGCCGTCGCAACCGTTGACCTTCCGCCGGGCGGTGAAGACGAGTCTGTATACGAGGAGGTTGTCGAGGCCTTCTACAAGTCTGGTCTCCCACGCCCTAACCCCTAATGTGCATGTCGAGCAGCTCCTTCAATATTACTGTGGCCCTCCAGCTTTTTTCTAGCTCCTCACCCTTCAAGCCGGCCTTTGAGAATATTCTACGCCCCTCCAGCAACATGCTTGTCTCCGCCTCCACGCCTGCCTTGGTGAAGACTAGTATGAATCCCGCCTTGGAGTCTGCGCGGCCTAGCCGTCCGCGGGCTTCGCCGACTATAGGGTAGGCTCTCGCTAGCCTCACTCCCGCATCATGTAGCCTTGCCGTCACCTCAGCTATGCTCCCCAGGCCTTCTGGCTTCGAGCTGGAGATTAGGAGCACCATTATCCCTTCCGGCTTTAGCCTGGATGATGCTACGAGTAGAGCCTTGGCTAGGCTAGACGTGTACTTGGGGCTTCTCGGGTCTATCTCCTTCCAGTCTATGGGAGATTCTAGGCCTGCTAGTAGCTGGGCGTGAGTGTAGAAGAAGGTGGTGTCCCTGTAGGTGTGTAGGCCTGGGTATGGTGGGTCTGTCATTATAAGGTCGACCTCCATGGGCGGAGGTGTTAGGGTAGAGTCCCTCCTCTCCAGGATTGGAGGCGTGCAGTCGCCTGAGGCGCAGTTTCTAGTGTATGCTACTAGCTTTGAGTGTAGAGTCCCTCTGCCCAGCGGCTTTGCCCCGGGATCCGGGGGGTTCGGGAGCCTGGTGGTCGCGTAGGGGTTTATCACGGCCGGGTTCCTGGGTATCCAGTAGCTCTTCACTATCATGCCCGGGTTCATCTTGGCTAGGGGTTGGTAGTAGAATGCTAGCAGGCTGAGCGTGTGGGCTTGGCTCGCCACTAGCGCTGCGGCCTCCTCCCTGCATCGTGCCGCGAATGATATGAAGTAGTAGAGGCTTGCGAGCTGCCTCCAAGTGTAGAGTTTTGAAGCGTATGCCGCGTTAGCCTTGTAGAGCCTCCTAGTCTCCTCGCCGCGGGGGAGTGGGATGTCGGGCAGGGCTTCTGACAGCCTTCTAGCCTCGGCTGCCGTGGCGGAGAGCATCTCGGACCATTCCTCGTCTCGGGCGAGCGATATCCAGCGTCTTCCCATTGTGGGGTTGTAGACTTCGATAGCGTAAGCTACGTAGCCCTCCTGCTCCTCGGGCAGGCCTCGGGGGAGGGTTATGGAGGGCTCCCTCGGCGTGAGTTTGCTTGAGGGGTTTATCCAGCGTAGATTATAGTCGTCGTCCAAGACTAGCATTGCCCTGGGACCCGTGGGGCCCCTCCGGCTCGACACCCACCTGGGGGCTAGGCACGGCGGACACTTGGCTAGTAGTATGTGGACTATACAGTCGCCGTCAATGCACCAGAGGCGTTTAACCTCCCTCCACGCCCTCCTGGCTGCCTCCCAGAGGCATTCTACTCTCCCGCTGCAGCCGCCGGTGCACAGCCTGGCGGTCACGCGAGAGACGAGCACCGCGTTTGGGTTAATGTCGTAGCCTATAGCGGTGTATCCCAGCCTCGACGCCTCCACTGGTATAGTGCCAGCTCCCATGAAAGGGTCGAAGACCACCCTCCCCCGGGCCATGGCCCGCAATAGTCTCAGGGACTCCCGGCCGCCAACGGCCGCCTGTAAAGCCAGGCTCTTCTCCACAGGCAGTGCCAGGGCGAGCAGGGCGCGGACGAGCTTTGGAGACCTCCTACCAGGCCATCGGAAGAGGCTGTTACCGCTAGCCTCTAGTGCAAGGGTAAGCCTGCTCAGCAATACCAGGTCTTCAACTGTCAGTTGGAGTATCGGCGGCATTCTGCCGGCTAGCAGTAGGCCTACACCACTATAGTCTACATGCGGGTCCAGTTTAGGGGTCTCCCCACGCGTGCCGCGGACGGTGCCTGGGGTTGAGGGTCTGCCTCGAGAAGGGGGTTGTGGGCTGGCTTAACCGGCCTCCCGGGTAGCGGGAAGACTACGATAGCCCGGGGGGTAGCCGGACTCCTAGAAGAGGAGGGCTACCGGGTTGAAGTGATAGACGGGGACTGGGCTCGGAAGACAGTGAGCGAGGGGGCAGGCTTCACGAGAGAGGAGAGGCTGAGGCACCTCCGGAGGATTGCTTGGATAGCCAGGCTCCTAGCCAGGAACGGCGTCGTAGTACTAGCTAGCTTTGTCAGCCCTTACAGGGAGGCTAGGCGGATGGTGAGGGAGATAGTAGAAGAAGAGGTACCATTCCTGGAAGTCTACGTCAAGGCTAGCATTGAGACGGTCATAAAGAGGGACCCTAAGGGACTCTACAGGAGGGCTCTAAAGGGCGAGATAAAACACATGACTGGGATCGACGACCCCTACGAGCCGCCCGAGTCGCCTTGGCTCATCGTGGACACGGAGGCTCAGACTCCCGAGGAGAGTATTGGGCTACTGTACGCAAAACTCAAAGAGGTAATCTCAACCCTCCCCGAAGTGTGCAGGGGTGAACGGGATGTCCGAGAAGGTGAAGGTTGAGATTAGCAGGGAGGCGTTTGAGAAGGCGAAGAAGCTGGCCGAAGAGGGTGGCTTCGAGAGCGTCTCCAGCCTAATAGAGTTCCTCATAGAAGAGGCCGCCTCCGCCATGCAGGGAGGCGAGGTTATGAGCAAGGAGGACGAGGAGAAGGTCAAGGAGAGGCTCAAGGATCTAGGCTACATGTAGCCTCGCCTCATAATTAAACTTAATTAAACCCCGGCCCACTAGCAGAGGCCGGGGTCCCGTCTTGGAGGAGAGCAAGAGCAAGGGGAAGTATACTACAGTCTCGATACCCGTGACACTCTATAATAGGATTA
>CAYRZG010000048.1:0-9261 GCA_964428695.1 uncultured Desulfurococcales archaeon | reverse complement strand
AGAGAACTTGAGGCGCTCAGGAAGAGGAGGCTCCGCCGGGTCGAGAAGAGACGGTCCGACGGCATGATACATGCTGCGATAGTAGGCTACGCGAGCGCCGGGAAGACGAGCATATTCAACGCCCTAACCGGCGAGAGCAAGCCGGTTGGAGAAGAGTACTTCACAACACTCCATCCCAAACACAAGGCTGTCACCGTAGAAGGGTCTAGGGTAGTGTTCGTGGACACAGTCGGCTTCATAAGGAGAATACCGCCCGAGATCATAGAGGCTTTCCACTCCACGCTAGAGGAGATCTCGAGAGCCGACACCATAATCTTCGTAGTAGACGCTTCAGAGGCGATAACCGATATAGAGGAGAAAGTCGACGCAGGCCTCCACACGCTATTAACACTTGGAGTTAGAGGGTTGGAGAACAGGCTTATAGTGGCGGCCAACAAGGTAGACCTCCTAGGCGATGAGAGGGAAGCCAGGATCGAATCCCTGGAAAGTATAGTGCATGCCAGGGTCCCTGGCGCCATTATAGTGCCTGTTTCCGCGAGGACGGGGGAGGGCTTAGATAGGCTGGCGAGAGAGGTGGTTAGGGTCGCCAAGCGAAGTGCCGCCCTGGGCACCATATAGGCTAGTGTACGTGTTAAGACTGGGCCACAGGCCCGCCAGGGACAAGAGGATCACGACACACGTAGCCCTAGTAGCAAGAGCCTTCGGCGCCAACGGCTTCATCCTAGAAGGCGTCTGCGACCCTTCTGTGGAGCGGAGCCTGAAGAGGACCCTCCACTGCTGGGGAGGCCAGATGCACTACGAATGCGGCGTCAGCGGGAAACAGTACGTTAGGAGATGGAAGAGTGTTGGAGGCGAAGTCATACACTTGACCATGTATGGGCTTCCAGTCCAGGAAGTCATAGACGAGATTAGGGCTAGCACCAAGCCCAAACTAATCATTGTCGGTGCCGAGAAGGTTGAGAGGTTCTACTATGAGCACGCAGACTATAACGTGGCTATTGGAAGCCAGCCTCACAGCGAGGTCGCAGCACTGGCTGTCTTCCTGGACAGGCTCTACGAGGGGGCAGAGCTAGCCTACGAGTTCCCCGGCGCTAGGACCCGGATAATCCCGCAGGAGCGGGGAAAGCGGGTCGTTGGGATAGACTGTTAGCACCCCCAGATATATAGGTCTAGGATTCCACAATCAAATTTCCGGCCAGACCTAGAATATAGTAGACTGGACGGTGGTAACAATGGCGCAGTCGAACTCGGCGGTGGAGTCGCTATACGAGTTCGTGAAGATGATAGCAAGGAGGAACAATCTAGACCCTGAGAAAGCCGAGACTATTCTAAAACTACTCCTAATGAGGCAGGACAGGAGCTAGCCGGGAAGACGGGATACAAGCAGGGTGAGATAAGGAATATCCTACGCCTATTCTACACGCTTAGGCTAGCAAACTATAGGAGGGGCCGCCACCCAGAGACTGGGGCAACACGCTACTACTGGTACATTGACCTATCGTCGGTAAACACCGCCCTCTACTGGAGGAAGGTTCAGGTTCTGGAGAAGCTAAAGATGAGGCTTGAGTACGAGAAGAGCAACACGTTCTACAGGTGCCCCAACGACGGGACCCGCTACACGCTAGAGGAGGCGTTCGAGAACGAGTTCCAATGTCCAAAGTGCAACGCCCTGCTCGAAGAGGAGGATAACAGCGAGATAATTAGACTCTTAGAGGAGGAGATAGCAAGGCTGGAGGAGGAGATACGTAGAGATGAGAGGATCCTACGTTCTCGCTGACCTATTCTCGGGTGCAGGAGGCTTCGCTAGGGGTTTCGAAGAGGCTGGATTCAAGTCTATCCTCGCGGTAGACAACTATCCTCCCGCCGCTAGAAGCTACAAGGCGAACTTCCCACACTCCACGTTCCTATCCGAGGATGTCAAGCAGGTAAACCTACCTCTAATCAGGAGCATTGCCGGCATCGGGAAGGGAGACGTTGACGTTGTAATAGCAAGTCCCCCCTGCGAGCCTTTCACGGGAGCCAACCCCGGAAGGAGGAGGGACCCGCTAGACAGGCTCTACTCCGACCCAGCAGGCCAGCTGTTCCTACACGCAATCCGCCTCATCGGCGAGCTGGAGCCAAGGATATTCGTCATAGAAAACGTGGCCGGCATACTAGAACGGCCCATACAGGCGGCCATACGCCGGGAGCTAGCCAGGATCGGCTACCGGGAGGTATACTTCAACGTGCTTAAAGCGGAGGACTACGGGACCCCAAGCCATAGGGTTCGAGTCTTCGTCTCAAACGTAAGGCTCAGGCCTAGGAGGAGGAGGCCTCCAACCGTCGAGGAGGCTCTAAACGGTCTGCCTGAACCCGGGGCACAATATCCTCCGAACCACGATCCCCCACCCGAACTCTCCAGGAAGCACAGGAAGAGGGTCTACAGGCTACGCTGGGGCGATAGCCTCATAACCTTCACTGGCGCCGGCGGGAGGAGGATACCCAACTATGTTAGGCTACACCCGAAGAAGGTGGCCCCAACGGTGATGGGTTCGTCGAGGTTCATACACCCATACCACGACAGGTTCCTCACCGTGAGAGAGCAGGCCAGGCTCATGGGGTTCCCAGACTACCACGTTTTCCTGGGCAACAGGGACGCCCAATACAACATGGTGGGAGAGGCCGTACCGCCACCCCTCGCCAGGGCCATCGCTGAGTCTATTAGGAGTTACCTCGACGAGAGGTAGGGGTGCCTGCCGTGGCGGACGTGATACCCGTGATACACAATGTGAGCAGCGTGCAGAGAGTTGTCGACATGGCCAGGCTAGTCTACTCTCTAGGCTTCGACAAGCTGGCTGTCACGAAGGCCTACGGTGGAGCAGCCCAGGCCGGGATACCGGAGGCTATGAGGATAGCGCTGCGGGAGTCTAAGACGCTGATAGTCCTCCCGGACCTAGAGGATCTAGTTAGGCTAGTGGAACCTCCCCAGGTTATCCTGGTTACACACGATTATGCTGAGGAGAGGTTGGAGCCGCAGGAGATAGCCGGCCTCCTCAATGGGGGAGGCCTACTGGTATTCTCCGGCTCCGACCCTGACTTCTCCACGCCAGAGCTTAGACTGGGCAGGAGGGTATACCTTGCTAGGGCCGCCGCCCGCATCGGAGCTATCGGCGAGGCGGCCCTGATACTATACTACCTATCCCAGCCTGGGGGAAGGAGCGGGAATGGGTAAGAGCACGTTAGCCTCGGCTAGCGTGAGGGAACTCCTCTCCAAGGCAAAACACTACTCCAGCATAGCAGTAGACCTGGCGCTATACTCTCTGGCAAGCGGGAGTAGAGTAGCCGCAATGGAGGCTTTGAAGATAGAGGACCAGCTCGACAGGATAGTGAAGGACCTCGTAGCTGTAGTTAGCATAGCCGTGAGGAGCCCCGAGGATGCCCCGCTAGCAGTCATCGTAGACGAGATAGCCAGGGGGTTCGACAAGGTTACAGACGCTGCGGGCGACCTAGCAGGCCTCATAATGAGGGGCTACCCCATACACCCATACATTAGAGCGGCCGTGAGCTGTTGTGGAGACGCTGTCATGTTAGTGAAGGCTGAGAAGAGTATTAGGAGCCTCCCAGAGATAGTAGACATACTACTCGTGAAGAGGGGAGACCTATACATCCTAGCCCCTGAAGACCGCACAATAGAGGCTGGAGACCTAGTCGTGCTAAGAGGGACCCCGGAGGAGGTCGCCGACGCCGCTAAAAGGATAACCGGTCAGAGCTACGACCCCCTAACAGAGTATAGGAAGGCATCCATGGCCGCCAGCGGGGGCGACGAGCTGGCGGAGAAGCTCATACACCTGCGCTGGCTCTCTAGGGAGATGCTCGATCTTGCCCTCCACTCCATAATATATGTTGACAGGAGCGTGGCAAACTTCGTAATGGAGCTGGAGGACACTGCCGACCAGATATACCATGAGATCCTCGAACTCTCCTATGCCGCCTCAAGCCCCGGCTCGGCAAAGGAGTATGCTGGGATAGCAGTGTTCGCATCTAGCATGGAGTATCTAGCCGACGCATCCACCATGCTCGCCCGTGTAGTAGCCTCAAACCTGGCAGAGGCAGACGAGTACTATGTAGAAATTATCGGAGAGGCGCTGGAGGAGGCTGAGGAGGGCTACGTTAAACTACTAGTGTCCGAGAGGCTCGACGGCAGGCGTGTTGGAGAACTCGACCTAGCCGATATGGGGGTTAGCGTATTAGCTCTAGGCAGGGGAGGCCGCTGGATAGCGCCCGTTAGGCCAGACTTCACCCTTAGGAAGGGAGACCTCCTCCTAGCCAAGTACTACCGGCCCGAGGGGGCTGAGAGCGATAGGATTATACTCTCAAAACTCTCCACTCTAGGCCTAATACCGTTGGAGGAGTAGGCCATAGCATAGGGGTCCCGGGGCTTGCCTAGGATACCTCCAGAACTATGCGCCAGGTGTAAGGGGTATAAGAGGCTCTGCGGTCTCCCAAGGTGCCCGCTTCTGGAGGCCTTCCAGGCCCAGGTCAGGGCGGCGAGCCTAGTCTCCGGGTCCCGGGTGGAGGGCGCCACTCCCCCCGCGGCGCTTGTGGGTGAACACGGCTATCCAAAGGTTAACCTCTACTACATGGTGCCCCCCTCAGTCTTCGGGGACGAGGCAAGATACTATGATTCCCCTAGAGACTGGCTGGCTAGGAGAGAGACGCTGGCCGGGATCATACGGTTGAGGAGCCAGCTTATCTCTGCCAGGCTACGCGTTGACGCGCGGTCCCCGGAGGATCTATACGCGCGTGAGGTTAGCCTTGCCCTAGTCTCAGCAGCCCCCGTAGGCTCCGAGGCCATACTGGCGAAACCCCCAACTCCCAGGCTCTCCTTCAATGGAATAACCAGGCCCCGGGGACCCGCCGCCCCCGCTGTAAAGGTTGAGGTGGAAGAGAACCCTAAACCAGACCCTCGCCTTGAGAAGATGATATTCGACGACGCCCGCGCCGAGGAGGCGGCATGGGAGCTCTACAGGAGCGGCGTGGACGTCTACACTATACAGAAGGCTCTCTCCCTAGGGCTACTAGGCAGGCTCCGGGCTCGCAGGCTAGTCCCAACAAGATGGGCTATCACGGCCGTCGACGACATGCTGTCAAGGAGGCTGCGGGAGGAGATACGAGACTACGAGAGCGTCGACCAAGTGGAAGTCTACCAGGCCGAGTACCTTGGAAACAACTTTGTAATAATAATTGCTCCAGGCTACGGTACCTTCGAATGGATAGAAGCATGGTATCCCAACACCGCGTGGACCAGGAGCGCCAGGTCGACCATAATATTCCGTCTCGAAGAAGACCCTCTAGGCCGGGCCACAGGGGAGGACGGTGGATACTCGGCCGCACGCCTCTCTGTACTAGAGCACCTCAGTAGACGCAGGAGGACCGGGGACGTCATCATACTCCGGGAGATAAAGCCAGACTACTACGCGCCTGTGGGAAACTGGCATATTAGGGAGACCGTTAGAGCCGCGCTCTCCTCCGGGCCCAAGCGCGTCTTCTCCAGCCTAGACGAGGCCATAGCCTTCGCTAAGAGCCTCCTCGACCGGGAAGGGTCCCGTGTACTAGGCTACTCGCGGCTAGCGAGGGGGATTCGCCGGATATCGGACTTCCTCTGACACCCCGCTCTAGCATATCCTACTACTATACTTGGCCCGAGGGACAGTCTTGTCTCACAGCCCAGTCTACCTACTCGTATTACCACTCCTCATTCTACAAACGGTAATACTTGGAAGATTCGAGAGATAACCCGATAATCGGAGGCGCCTCCATAATACGATGCACGTATAGTAGTAGGAATAGTGTTAGGAGCATGATGCAAGCATCTCCTTGGAGGACTTGGTTAGACCTACCCTCACGCCTAGCCTGGGGTCCGTGTAGATGTATACTATCCCCTTGCTCTGGAGCCTCCTCATTACCCTTAGCAGCCATGTGTAGTCAGCGTTCATCGCCTCCGCGAGGTTATCCAAGTAGATGTATGTTGAACCCCACTTTGCATAGTGTGCTAGTAGGCTTGAGAGGGCGTCAAACTCGTCCTGGTCTAGGTCGGCGGAGAGTATTTCTAGGAAGCACTTTGCTTGCCGAGCCCTCTCTTGTAGTATATTGTCATGCTTACCTGTTTGGGTGACAGTAAACGACAAGGATTCGCCGGCCTCTGGGGGGCGGGTGCGGGCTCTCTTGTTGTTTCTTGTGGGCCTAACCTGTGGGGTTGCAATAATTCTCCTGGCTATGTGAGCCATTCGGTCTAGGTCCTCTCCTGTCTCCCTGTCGAGGACTTGTACCGCGTATTCTTCACCCGCGGGGGTGAGGGTCCAGTAGCCGTTCTGGTATTCTACGAGGCCTCGGGACCTCCAATAGCTTAGGTAGCTTGAGATGTACTTCGTCTCGTAGCCCAGTATTCTTGCTATCTCGGCGCTCCTCATGGGGCGCGAGAGCAGGAGGACCATTATCGCGTCGACTAGCCTGCTACGCGGGCCGGTGCGCCTCCCCCTCGGGGAGGGTCCCGCCCTTCTAGCCTCCTCAACTATTCTTCTCACGGCATCGTCGATGCCACCCACTAGCCTGCACCGTCAACTATCTATGCCCCTGGACTCTCGATAGGAGTGTGGAGTACGTAATACTCTAGGATTCCCTACCACAGTGTTCTTCCAGCAGGTATCTTGCTATTCCAGTGTATGCTCTGGGCAGGCAGCCGGGCTTCACTAGGACTATGAGGCTTCCCGGGAAGCATGGCTCGAGGGGCCTAGCCTCCACGGGGGCTCCGGGGAATACTATGCTTTCACCCTCACACCTGCCTACGAGGGCGAGCCTGCACCCTTCCATGATGATGTGGTCTCTAACCTTATAGACGCCTGCAAGATCCCTGGGGCCCGGGACCCGTGCTTCTAGTGCTTCGAGGTCTTCTAGGCCGGGAACCTCTACCTTCAAACCGCGCAAAACGCTAGTCGCCGCCCTGAGCGCCTCGACTCCGGTTGGAGTGATAGAGTAGCCCCTCCTGGAATGCGACAGCATCCCATACTCCTCGAGCCTCTGTAGCAGGGTCCTAGTCGAGGCCTCGCCAAGGCCGGCGGTGTGTGCAAGCCGGGGCCTCCCTACGGGACCCTTCCTCGTGGCGTCGAGTACGAGGAGGGCATGGTATACTGTGGATGATGGTGCACCGCCCCTCTCCGGGTGGACTAATTCAACTAGTTTACTGAGAGCCTCGCAGACCTCTCCTGGGAGCAACGTCCCATGCGCCCTCATCTGGAAGGACCCCCTGCTCTATCATGAACACCGCCACGTCTTGGGGTGTAATCTCGGGGTCCCGGACTATGGCTCTCTCCACTTGCCCCCAGTCTCTCCTAACCCGTTTCCCGAAATCCTCCCAAAGCCATTCTACAACCTCATCTATAGGAATGCTGCTCTCCCTCAGCTGTTGTGCGAGCGCCCTCTTTATCGCCTTCTCCCTCTCCTTCTCCAGTCTTCCCGGCACACGCTCCACCAGCTAGTCCCAGGTGTTGCGAGAGCCTATATCCTAAGGACGCCTCCACTGTATGCGGGTGCATACTAGTGGCTGTGAGGAGCCTCTACGACCTCCGGGGTCGCGACCTCCTCTGCCTAGCCGACTATAGCGGGGAGGAGATTAGAGGCCTCATAGACCTGGCCCTGGAATTCAAGCGGCGCTACTACATGGGGGAGCGTAGGATACCGGTTCTCGAGGGGAGGAGTATAGCTGTAATCTTCGAGAAGCCAAGCACTAGGACTAGGGTAAGCCTCCAGGTTGCAGCATGGCAGCTGGGGGCTCAGGCGATAAGCCTGGGCTGGAACGAGCTTCAACTCGGCCGCGGGGAGACTATAGCCGACACGGCGAGGGTGCTATCAAGGTATGTAGACTCGATAGTAGCCAGGGTGAAGGAGCACTCCAAGCTAGAGGAGTTAGCTAGGTATTCGAGGGTCCCCGTGATAAACGCTCTAAGCGATTATAGCCACCCTCTCCAGGCCATCGCAGACTATATGACGATACTAGAACTACTCGGCCGGCTGGAGGGGGTGAAGCTAGCCTTCGTAGGCGACGGTAGCGATAACGTGCTCCACAGCCTGCTGGTAGCGGGGGCCAAGCTGGGAGTCAGCGTCTACGTGGCGACTCCTAGACAGCTGCAGCCCGACAGGAGAGTGTTAGAGGCCGCTCTCGAAGCCGCTAGAGAGACTGGAGCCGAGATTAGGATAATGGAAGACCCGTATGAGGCGGTCTCTGGGGCCGACGTAGTCTATACTGACGTATGGGTTAGCATGGGCCAGGAGCAGCTTAGGGAGGAGAAGATACGTCTGCTAAGGCCATACCAGGTTAACTCCAAGCTAATGGAGGCTGCTGGAAGGGCCATATTCATGCACTGCCTCCCAGCCCATCGTGGAGAAGAGGTCACCGACGACGTGATTGATGGTCCTAGGAGTGCCGTGTGGGTCCAGGCTGAGAACAGACTGCATTCCGCCAAGGCAGTGCTCGCCTCACTTATACCCTAAAACCTCCTTTATCCTCGAGGCGGGAATAGCCCCCTCCCTGAGAACCTCCACTTTCCCCTCGACTATCTCGACCACCGTGCTGGGCTTGCCTAGAAGGGTAGGGCCGCCGTCAATGTAGAGATCCACGGCGTCGCCCAGCTGCTCGGAAGCATTGTAGACTGTGACAGGGTTCTCTCTTCCACTCTTGTTGGCGCTGGTACCTGTAACCGCGCCTCCAACCCTGCGCGCTATGAGCCTCACGAGCGGGCAGTCGGGGAGTCTAACACCAACCTTCCCCTCGGGTGCGAGGTAGTCCGGGACCCCTGGGGCGGCGGGCGCCACTATGGTTAGGGGTCCCGGCCAGAAGGCTCTAGCGAGCCTCCAGAAAAGGCTGTCAACCTGTACAAGAATAGTGGCATGGTGGGACTCTCCGAGCAGGAGGGGTAGGGGCTTCCCGAAACTCCTCCCCTTCACCTTGTATACTCTACGGTATGCCTTCTCGTTGAAGGGGTCTGCTATTATACCGTATAGCGTGTCGGTAGGCGCGACTACCAGGCCTCCCGAGGCCACTATCTTAGACGCGTCGTCTACCAGTTTAGGGCTAGGGCAGAAGCAGTCGCCCTCAACTATCTTCAAACGGGACCCCCCACACCGTGGAGGCCTGGCACCCACTCACTCATATAAGCTTGCACAGAGTATATGCCCCGGGGGGAGATTAGGGTGACTACGAAGGTAGTAGACGTTGAAAAGCTGGTG
>CAYRZG010000047.1:0-9317 GCA_964428695.1 uncultured Desulfurococcales archaeon | reverse complement strand
TACAGTGACGAGGCCCTCCAGGCCCTCCAGGAGCTAATGGAGGTAGCAGTGGAGCTGAAGAAGAGTGGAGTGCTGGGATGGCTGAAGACCCTGGCCGAGAGTGGAGAGAAGCTAGTGGAACTCGCAGCCAGCGACTATAAGATGATGCGAATGCTAGCCCTGCTTGAGGCGCTTCAGGGAGGTGTTGCGAGGCTCGAGCCTGGAGACTTCGCCGAGGCCAGGAGGAACACTGAGAAGGTGACCGCCTGCCTGTTCAACGGCCTTAGGAGAGCCGACCCAGCGAAGGCTCCGAAGGTCGGCGGCATATTCGGACTCCTAGGAGTCCTAAGAGACCCGGCAGTACAGCGCGGGCTGGGCCTGCTGATAGAGCTGGCCAGGGGCCTCGGCGAGTGCGTAGAAGCCGAGCAGAAGAAGGGCGGGCAAGGGTAGGCCTCAGGATTCGCTCCCTCGCTCACGGCCGTGGAGCGGCTCGCCAAGGCCAATCATCATCACAGGCCCCTCCAGATAGGTATACTCTAATCTTACACTCCATTTATACCGGTCGCCCACCGACATATCCCCTCATGGGGAGCTGCTGAGCCTTGAGGGTAGAAGACGCTGCTGCGGTATCCAGGCTTGACCCTCTAAGGCAGAGGCTGCGGTTCCTAATACTAACGCTGCTCGCAATATCCCCGGGACACGGGTACGACCTGTCCAGGAGGATAGAAGCGCTCACGCTAGGCCGTGTCAAGGCTAGCCCGGGAAGCATCTACCCAATGCTTAGGGAGCTCAGAGAGGAGGGCATGGTAGAGGAGGAACTCTCCGTAGCCAACGGGAGGGCTAGAAAGGTCTACAAGCTGACAGAGAAGGGCATGGCCGCATTGAGAGAGGAGTTAATGGTTTACAGGGAGATACTCTCAAACATTGCAATGATAGTGGAAGACGCCCTGGCGAGGCTCTCCCAGTCAGGCAGGCAGGTTAAATGCAATATCGACCGTACCCTGCTGGAGAAGCTGGAAGGGCTAAGGGAGGTTCTAGACAAGTATATTGGAGAGATCTCCAAGAGGGCCTCCCTCTGCGACGAGGGAGAGTAGCTTCTCAGCTTCATCCGGTACCCATAATCCCTTAGTCTCCACTGTCGGCACGCCTAGGCGCGAGTATACCTCTAAATCATAGGCCCCGTCGCCCACGAAGAGCATCTGGCAGGGTTCGACGCCGTATTCCCTCATTACCCGCCAGGCGTGGCCGGCACCCTTGGATGATGTTGGAGAGTAGCATAGTACCATGTCAAAGAGCCCGTGCAGCCAGGCGATCTTGCTAACGACGCTACACTCATTGTTAGTAGACAGTACCGTCACGACACCAGACCGCCTAAGCCTCCTAAGAAGCTCAACAACTACTGGGTCTGGGCGGATACTGTCGAGTATCTCTAGCTTCTCTTCCTCGAACAGCCTGGCAGCTCTAACGGCGTCCGCTCCAGAGATGCCGGCGGCGCGTAGCTGGTCGGGGAAAGCCATGCCTCGAGTTGCTAGGTAGAAGCGTCTAGCCTCCTCTACGTCGATTCCAGATAGCTTAGAGATTATGGTGGCGGCGGCATCGGCATATTCGCTCATCGTGTTAATTATGGTGCCGTCAAAGTCGAACATGACAACGCGAGTCCTACAGTCGATGGTACAGGGTGGGGGGCGGTTCAGCTTCCTGGCCTCCCTGGCTAGTGGAAGCGCCTCTGCCACGATCTTTGACGCCTCGACCAGGGCGTCGCACCATTCCATCCCCTCGGCAACGACTAGGTAATAGTAGGCTAGCGTGAAGGCGTCTCCAGCACCGGTAGGGTCCCCCGACAGCCTCCCGGCCGGGAGCCGGCTACACTTGTAGACCCCGTTGTAGTAGAGTCTCATGGGGCCCGGCCCGTTAGTCTCGACCGCCAGCCCACGCCTGGGCGGAAACCCTAGCTCGCCACGCGAATAGTGGACTATGCTAGCATAGGGAACTGGGAGGCCCCCCCTCACAAACCCCTGCACGTCCACAGCAAGAATCCTCCCAGCCGGCAGGCCAGCCGCCTCGCCATATAGAGGGGACAGAAGGTCTACTCTGACGCCATCCAATGCTAGAGGAGGGGGTGTCGAGGCCAGCGTGAACGTCCTCTCGCCCCCGCGATAGTCTAGAATGAACACAGCCCCCTCCCGATGCTGGGTGTTTGAGGAACGCCTAGCCCCGAGAGACCGCTCTGCCTCCGTGGCGGGCAGTGTACAATAGCCGGGGCTACCGTATAGTTCTAAGCTGACACCCAGAACTCGAGCGGCCGCGGCAGCGTAGAGGCCGGGTCCCCCAGCGTTTATGGCAGCCTCTCCTCTGGGAAGTAGGAGTATGTCGATGGTAGGCGTCGACGCTAAACGTATAATCTTCGACGCCAAACTCCCAGCCAGGGCAAGGGGGTTCCTAGGCCGCAGGTTAAAACTATGGGGTGGCCGTGTCTTGGGGTTTAAGAGGAAGCTACTCGCCGCAACCGCAGCTATCCTAGTGTTATTCCTGGTCGTAGTACCCGCGGGAATAGCATACGCTAGCCTACACCCGGAAAGGTGTCTGGGCGACGGTACCCCGGGAGACTATGGGTTAGAGTATGAGAACTTTACCGTTACCACAGCAGATGGCGTTGAGTTGAAGGGATGGATAATACCTGGACATAAACCGATAGTATTCATAGTAATGCATGGCTATACTAGCTGTAAGGGTTACAGGCCCCTTCTAGACCTTCAGGCGGCTTTGGCTGAGAGAGGCTATACTGTGGTAGCATTCGACTTTAGGGGGCACGGCGAGAGCGGTGGCACGACGACCATAGGTCCTCTCGAGTCTGAGTTCGACGTTCCAGCAGTCCTCTCCTACGTTAGAGAGAGGTATCCCGACAGCAGGATCGTGCTGCTAGGCTATAGTATGGGAGCCGTAGCTGCAATTATGGCTGGAGCCGAGGCAGAGGGGGACATTGTCATAATAGCCGATAGCCCATACCCTTCACTAGACCAGGTTATACCAAGATGGCTCAAGAGCACGATGGGGATACCGCCATCCTATTCCAGGCTCATCTCCTTCTGGGGCCAAGTGATAACAGGGGAGAACCTGCAGTTCGGCCCCATCTACCTAGATAGAATAGATAAGCCCCTACTAGTGATCGCAGGCGATAGGGACCCGCTCGTAACGCCAGACGAGGCCCGGGAGATTGCGGCGAAAAGCTGCTGCGGCAAGGCAATAATAGTGGAGGGCGCAGGTCACGTGGAAGCATACAAGGTAATGGGCTTCGAAAAATACGTTAACACGATAGTAAACTTTGCCATGACTGCAGGAGGATAAGTACGCATACCCTAAAGACGACCGGCAAGACCAGGGGATTGGAGAGGAGGCATGGAGAGGCAAAATTGCCCTGAAAGGGAGAGCTACTTTAACGGGACCCTAGCGAGCATCGTGGCCGCTATTATAATAGCGTGGCTCCTCTACCAGGCATACGAGTATGGATACCAAGTGTTATTCCAAGGCGTCAGGCTAGCAGGAATGATAGCACTTCTCGCTATAGGCGTGGCGGCAGGCTACTCGTACAAGAAGGTGGGAGGAGAGCTGGGTGAGAGAGTATCCAGGTATGCTCCCATAGTCCTGGGGCTTGCCGGTATTGGAGTCATGGTTGGAGTGCTGGGCTACCCCCTGATAGGAGGAGGCCTAATAGTGGTCTCCTACTTCCTCGAGGCCTCTATCGGCCTACCACTCTACAAGTACTCGACACGCTATAGCCAGCTTGGAGCCAAGCTGTTCATAGCCGGAGTGCTCTTCTACTCGGTTACGCTTCCATTAATAGTCGTTGACAGCAGGGCTGCACTCCTCCCCCTAATAGGAGACATAGTGAAGACCGTCGGGCTCGTGATACTGGCCTCTAAGGCTGCGGGTGGATGCTAGGTCACAACTATAGGAGACCCGGTCACAGCATCTAGTAGGTAGACCTCCGTGAAACCCGCCTCTTCCAGCCGCCTCTTAGCATCGGACAGTATCTTAGACCAGACCCTGTCGTTTAGGAACCGGCAGAAAGAGCAGCCAGGGTTAGAGCCGGTGTAGTCGAGGTATACTGCGATCTTGGAGCCATCGAAGCTGACCCGTACCCTGGCGACCACGCCGCTCGACACTATATCGACATCATATCCTGGGACCTCTACCTTCGAGAGTGCTTCTAGAGCATCCTGTATCCTCCTGGAAATGAAGGGGGAGCCTCCGGGACCCCCTCCAGGCCCTCGACCCCCGCCGAGGAGGCGCCTTAAAAACCCCATCCCACTCCAGCCCCACTCCTTAGAATAACCAATGATCGTAGCCCACTTATAAACTTCGACGGGCCGTCGGACATTGTGGGGTATCAGGTTGCAGGAGGGCGCTAAAGCTCACATACTCTCAAAGCCAGTCTATATAGTGGACGGTGTTAGGACTCCCGTTGGAAAGTTTGGGAGGAGCCTCCGCGACTACAGCGCCGTAGACCTTGCAGTCTTCACCGCCAAGCGGCTTTTCGAGCGTGTAGGAATAGAGCCTGGAGACGTCGATTTCGTAGCCTACGGTCACGTTATTAGGGCTGGCACGGGCATGGACACGGCCAGGCAGGTGGCTTTACGAGCCGGGGTCCCCGTCGGCGTAGACGCCGTGACAGTAGACATGGTTTGCGCTAGCGGGATGAAGGCGATAATCCTAGGAGCAACATACATAGAGTCCGGTGCGTTCAACCTAGTCTTAGCAGGCGGCATGGAGTCTATGAGCAACGCCCCATACCTTATAACATCGAAGACGAGATGGGGCGTGAAGCTCGTATACAAGGGGTACCTGCCCGTTAGGGACTCAATGGTGAACGACGGGCTTTACGATGTGCTAAACGACCTCGTCATGGGAGAGGAGGCGGACGAAACAGCATGGGAGCATGGGGCTCCACGCGAGGAGCTAGACTGGATAGGCTACGAGAGCCACCGAAGAGCGGCAGAGGCGTGGGACAAGGGCTACATGAAGAGGTTCGTAGAACCCTTCGAAGACAAAGGGAGAATCATACTGGACTACGACGAGGGCATCCGGAGGGATACTAGCCTCGAGAAGCTCCACAGTCTTAGACCAGCCTTCACCGAGAAGGGACCCCACACAGCCGGAACAAGCAGCCAGCTAAGCGACGGGGCGGCAAGCCTTCTCCTAGCCGGGGAGGACAAGGTTAAGGAGATGGGCCTAAAGCCACAGGCTAGGATACTAGCCTGGGCCTTCGCGGGCGTGAACCCGAGAAGATTCCCCTATGCACCCGTGGTTGCGGTCAGGAAGCTCCTAGAAACCCTGGGCTGGAGGGTGGAAGACGTAGACTACTGGGAGAACAACGAAGCATTCGCAGTCAACAGCTTCCTAATGAAAAAATACCTGGGAGTACCATATGAGAAAATGAACGTCCACGGAGGTGCTATAGCGATAGGACACCCTCTAGGCATGAGCGGCGCTAGGATAACCCTAGAGCTGATAAACGTGTTGAAAACCCACGGAGGAAAGAGGGGAGTAGCTGCAATATGTCACGGTTTAGGCGGCGCGGCAGCCTTGGCCCTTGAACTCGTCTAGCCCCTCCACACTTCACTCTTAGCTATCATGTTGTAGAATATCTCTACGAGCTTCTCGAGTTCCCCGATATCTATGTGCTCATCCGGCGCATGCGCCGTTGACCCTTCCGGACCATAGGCTAGCGCCCGCGCACCCTTTGCCGTGTAGTATCGAAGATCCAGTCCTCCGGGGCATACTATGGGCTCTCCCAGCTGTACGCCTGCCAGCTCCGCCGCCTTCCTGAGGGCCTCATAGAGGGGTCCCGGCTCGTTTATCGCCGGCTCCATCTCCTGCACGTATTCCACCGTGTACTCGATGCCTCCCAGGCCTATCGAGGCCCAGCGCAGGAGTGACTCTAGCTCCCTCTTAGCCTCCTCGACGGTCTCCTCCGGAATCAGCCTCCTGTCTATGGTGAAGTAGAATTCTCCGGGAACCTGGTTAGTCTTGCCCCCGCCGGGGACTCCGGCCTCTCCTCCAATCATTGCCGTGGGATACATGGACTCCTCCGGTATGGTCTTGTACCTGCTCCTCCTAGACGAGAGGGCCACGGTGAGGGCTCTCTGCAACTCCAACGCTAGATGGGCGGCGGCGAGGAAGGCGTTCCTCCCCTTCCATGGCGTGCTGGCGTGCGCGTTGACGCCTCGAACCGTGATCTTAGCCCAGAGTAGCCCCTTGTGGCCGTGCCATGGGTGGGTTAGGCCGCTCGGCTCCGGTATGAGCACGTATTCTGGCATGGCTCCGGCTAGAACTTCATCGACCAGATAGCCGGCGCCGCACTCTCCGCCTATCTCCTCGTCTGGGACGAAGGCGGCCTCCAGGCTGACAGGAGGCTCCAGGCCCGAAGCGTCTAAAGCCTTAAACGCGCCTAGAACAGCCGCTATGCCACCCTTCATGTCCACGGCTCCGCGCCCGTAGAGCTTGCCCTCGACTATCACGGGCCTGAAAGGTTCTGTAACCCTCCACCCAGACCCGCCTGGGACGACGTCATAGTGGCCGTTAAAGTGGAGTCTGGGACCCTTCCCGGGCCTTCTCCCATAGACTATGTAGCGGGGATTGCTACCCGCACCCTTGCAGCGCTCACGCTGATAGTCCCTAGGAACCTCGATTACCTCGACCTGGAAGCCTAGGTTCTCCAGCTCGCCTGCAAGAAGGTCGGCAGCCTCCTTATAATGGCGGCCCTCCGGAGAGACTGTTGGGATCGATATCAGCCTCTTGAGAACGTCTAGAGTATAGTCCAGGACACCTTCGGGCAGGCTTGGCATACTAGGCACCAGGTTAGACTAGGGTATAAGGGCATATTACATGTAATGGTTATATGCTACTAAAACCAAATTATTAATAATTATATAAAAATCGAGAGAGTGGGTTGTAGGGGTTACTGGAACGTGATCTTCCGGTCCTTGAGGCTCCTGTTGAGTAGGTCGGCGTGCTCTAGGGTCACGTGGTACTCGGTGATCTTCTGTAGCTTGGTCTCGCCGCCCTCGATTATTACCTTGTTGACGTAGACCTTGCCCTCGTCGAAGCCGACGGTGTAGACGTAGAGGTCCTTAGCCTCAAGGTACTTCTTTATCTCCTCGTCCTGTAGGGCCTGCTTCACGCCGCCTGCAGCGAATATCCTAACGTGGAACACTATAGCGCCGGGCACGTTCTCTTTGGCCATCGCCTTGAGCAGCTTCACGAAGCTGGCCTTGACCTCCTCTATTGGGCTCTCGCCGCCGAACTGTAGTACTATTACCTGGGCGCCGAACTCCTTCAGCCTCTTAGCGATCTCCTCCTCGTTTTTGCCTAGCTCGACCATGAAGTGGTACGTCACGCCTCCCGTATGGTCTATGAACGCGGCCTCGGTGGCGGTGGCGATGCTGGAGCAGATTATGTTCTTCGGGGCGACTACTGCTACCTTGTTGAGGCCCAGGTCAGCTAGGGCCTTGCCTACTAGCCTGCCGGTTAGGGCCCTTAGGTAGATCTCCTCCTCGAAGGTTGTCAGGGGCATCCTATCCTCACCCTCCGCTCTCTCACTCTCTAGTTAACAGCGTTAAAGGTGAAGCTGGTTTCGCCCGTATTCGCATGTGCACAAACCCACGATAGACGTGTTTATACGTGTAAACACTATCTGTCTAACACTTGCTTCCAGGATAGACACTGTCAATTGAACTGTCAAGGGTTATATAATTCGCTGTCCCACTATAGTGGGTGAAGCATCCGGTGGTTTGTCTTGGAGCCGGCCGTGGAACTATCTCCCTCCCAGAGCCTCTCGAACTTCCTAGAAGCCCGGGACTTCATACTCTCTAGGCCAAGCTATGAGGAGGCTAGAGAGCGATTCCGCTGGCCTAGGCTGGGCAAGTGGAACTGGGCGGTCCAATACTTCAACGGCGTCCTGGGCGACAGGTCGGACACTGCTGTAGTATGGGTAGACGATGAGATGCTAGACTCCCACGACAAGCTGGAAATAACTTACCATAGGCTCCGCGAGGACTCGGACAAGCTGGCTACGGCGCTAGAGGAGGGAGGGTATACTAAGGGGGACCCCGCATTTGTCATGACCGGCAATATTCCAGAGCTCTACACGATATTCCTAGGACTATTAAAGGCGGGCATGCCGATAGTACCTGCGACAGTGCTCCTCTCCCTAGACGACATCGTGGACAGGATACAGAGGTCTGGAGCCAAGATAGTCTTTGCCGACGACTCGTCGGTCGAAAAGATAGAGTCTGTTAGGGGTAGGCTGGAGAAGCTTGGAGTTAGAGAGTTCGTAAAGATAGGAGAGCCGAGGCGCATGTGGCTGAGCTTCGAGGACCTCCTCTCTCACGGTAGGGTAGGCTACAATAAGGTAGTTACTAGGGCCGATGATCTAGCACTCATATACTTCACTAGCGGGACTACGGCTAAGCCAAAAATGGTCTTCCACACTCACGCCTCCTACCCAGCGGGACACCTGACCACAGTATACTGGGTAGGCGCCCAGCCTGGCGACAGGCACTATAACATTTCAAGCCCTGGCTGGGCCAAGTGGGCCTGGTCAACCTTCTTCACAGCGTTCAACGCTGGAGCCACGAGCATGGTTTACGCCTACAAGCGGTTTAACGCTCCACGCGTGCTCCGCTTCATCGAGGAGTACGAGGCTAACACGCTCTGCGCTCCCCCAACAGTCTGGAGGATGTTCATACTAGAGGACCTGGCTAAGTATAACTGGGATAGCGTGAAAGAAGCCGTGAGCGCCGGCGAGCCCCTGAACCCCAAGGTAATAGAGACTGTCAGGGAGAAGACGGGGGTAACGGTTAGAGAAGGCTACGGGCAGACGGAGACGACGCTGCAGGTAGGCTACTTCCCAGGCCTAGAGGTTAAGCCCGGCTCTATGGGCAAGCCGGCGCCAGGATACGATATTATCCTGGTAGACTACGAGGGCAAACCGGTCCAGCCGGGGGAGGACGGGCAGATAGCCATTAGGATCGAGCCCGAAAAGCCCTTGGGCCTAATGAAGGGCTATGACGACCCCGAGAAGAATAGGAAAGTGTTCCGCCTAGGCCTCTACTGGACAGGGGACGTAGCAGTAATGGACAAGGAGGGCTACCTGTACTTCGTGGGGAGAGCTGACGACGTCTTCAAGAGCAGCGACTATAGGATAAGCCCCTTCGAGGTTGAAAGTGAGCTGATAAAGCACCCGGCGGTCGCAGAGGTCGCTGTAGTCCCGAGCCCACACCCTATAAAGTGGACGGTGCCCAAGGCGTTCATAGTGTTGAAGCCAGGCTACAAGCCTA
>CAYRZG010000046.1:0-9361 GCA_964428695.1 uncultured Desulfurococcales archaeon | reverse complement strand
GTTTATATATAAGTGGAGGTACCTTGGATTGCCGGAGCTGAAGGAGGAACGGGTGACAGGAGATGGCAATGGGAGTACCCATACTGATACTCAAGGAGGGGACGCAGAGGACCTACGGAAGAGAGGCTATGAAGGCTAACATACTGGCAGCCAAGGTCCTAGCTGAGATCCTAAAGACCAGCCTAGGCCCCAGAGGCCTTGACAAGATGCTAGTCGACGCCTTCGGAGACATTGTGGTGACAAACGACGGAGCCACCATAGTGAAGGAGATGGAGGTCCAGCATCCCGCCGCCAAGCTCCTAGTAGAGGTAGCCAAGGCTCAGGACGCTGAGGTCGGAGACGGCACGACCTCAGTAGTAGTCCTAGCCGGCACCATGCTAGAGAAGGCCGAGAAGCTACTTGACGAGAACATACACCCGACCATAATAATAGAGGGCTACACTAAGGCCCTGGAGAAGGCTCTAGAATACCTCGACCAGATCGCAGTTCCAGTAAACGTTGACGACGACGAAGTACTAAGGAAGATAGTCGAGACGACGATATCCAGCAAGATAATAGGCCACGGCCCCGAGAAGGAGAAGATCATCGACCTAGTCCTACAGACCATTAGGATCATAGCCGAGAAGAGGGAGGACGGCGGCTACAATGTTGACCTTGACAACGTGAAGATTGAGAAGAAGAAGGGTGGAAGCCTGCTAGACAGCCAGCTAGTAAGAGGCGTGGTGATTGACAAGGAGGTAGTGCACCCCGACATGCCCAAGGTTGTAAAGAACGCTAAGATTGCTGTGCTAGACGCTCCGCTCGAGATACAGAAGCCCGACCTCACCACGAAGATAAGGGTCCACGACATCGACCAGCTAGAGAAGTTCCTAGAGGAGGAGACGAGGCTAATACAGGAGATGGTTGAGAAGATTGCTGCTACTGGTGCTAATGTGGTGATTACTCAGAAGGGTATTGATGAGGTGGCGCAGCACTTCCTCGCTAAGAAGGGTATTATGGCTGTTAGGAGGGTGAAGAGGAGTGATATTGAGAAGATCGCTAAGGCGACTGGAGCAAAGATCGTCACCAACATTGACGACCTGAAGCCGGAGGACCTAGGATACGCAGAACTAGTAGAAGAGAGAAAGGTAGGAGAAGACAAAATGATATTCATCGAAGGAGCCAAGAACCCAAGAAGCGTAACAATACTCCTGCGCGGCGCCAACGACATGCTGCTAGACGAGGCCGAGAGGAACGTGATGGACGCCCTGCACAGCTTAAGGAACATAATGAGGGAGCCCAAGATAGTAGGCGGTGGAGGTGCTATCGAGGTCGAGCTTGCCGAGAAGCTGAGGGACTATGCTAGGACCCTGAGCGGCAAGGAGCAGATGGCCGTCGAAGCCTATGCGGACGCGCTTGAAGTGATACCGATAGTGCTAGCCGAGAGCGCTGGCATGGATGCGCTCGACACGCTGCTACAGCTGAGAAGCCTACACGCCAAGGGCTACAAGTTCGCCGGCGTCAACGTGCTCGAGGGCAAGATAGAGGAGGACATGACCAGGATCAACGTATACGAGCCAGTGCTAGTCAAGAAGCAGGCCATTAAGAGCGCGAGCGAGGCGGCCATAAGCCTGCTGAAGATCGACGACGTGATAGCGGCGGCTCCGCCGAAGAAGGAGGAGAAGAAAGAGGAAGAGGAGGAGGAAGAAGAGGGCGGCGGCAAGAAATTCGGCAGCGACCTCGAGTTCTAGCCCCCTCAAATTCTCTTCTATTTCGAGAGGATAGCAACCCCCACAAGTACGAGTACAACACCGATAGTTTTTAGCACGCCTAACTCCTCTCCAAGCATTATTCTGGACAGCAACACTGTCACCGCTGGATACGCGCTGGTCAACGGTATGACTATGGACGCCTTCCCACCACTCGATAGTGCTAGAACCATGGCTACGAATCCCAGGGTCCCGGCGAAGCCGGCGGCGAGGGCTACTAGCCCCTCCCAGCCCCGTATGAGTACCTGGCCCCGATAGTATATGAGTAGGGCTGCAACCATTGCTACAATGGCCAGGTTTGTCGTGACATAGACCTGCTTCCAGTCTCTCCCCTCGGAGGCTATTTTTAACAGTACCCCCCATGCCCCCCACAATATGAGTGTCGCAATCGAGTAGGCCAGCCATTTCATGCCCCATCGCCCGGGGGAGGCCGCTCGTAGAGTAGGGTTTTATCCTGCCAATCGACGCGGGGGTGCCTAACGGTGTCGGAGGGTGAGGGAGCCGGAGATATTCAGCAATTACCCTGTAGTCGACGAGAGGGTTAGGATCGGCCCGCCTTTCCTCACTAAGTATGAGAGGGCCAGGATTATTGGGATCAGGGCCTTCCAGATAAGCCTAGGCATACCCCCGCTGGTCGACCCCGAAGTGGTCGGGTCCAGGAACCCTATCGACATTGCACGCTATGAGGTTGACAAGGGTATACTACCCGTCAGCGTGTACAGGTATCATAGCTCTGGAGTCACCCAGAGTATTCCGTTGAAGACGCTCTTAGAGCTTGGGAGGAGGTTTGGCGTCGAATACGGCTGAGTGTAGGAGGATACTCGAGTCACATTTAGACGTCGTCGAGGTAGACGGTAGAATAATCGTTGTTGGGGCAAAGTCTGGCAGCCTAACCGACGCTCTAGAGAGGGCCTATAGGGAGTCGGTTGCCGCTGGATGCTATATTCACGCCAGGAGGTCGAAGTATGGCGTAGAGGTCTCCCTCTACCAGGCTGGGGGTGGCGGCCAGAAACTGCTCGCTGCACTAGTCTTGTTCGCGGCGACGGTAGTTAGCGTGTACGTGTCTGGCCTGGCTGCAGCCGAGCCAGAGTATGGGAGCCTGTGGACGCCCTACTCGTTCCTGGCAGGACTCCTAGGCCCCCTCATCCTCCACGAGCTGGGCCACTGGATCTTCATGAAAAGGTATGGGGTCCCGTCTAGCCTGCCATACTTCATCCCAGCCCCTCCCCTGCAGGTGGGTTTCATCGGCACGTTCGGGGCGGTCATAAACATGCGCTGGCTGCCTTCGAGGCCCGGCAAGCTAGCACTCATCGGGATAGCCGGGCCGCTGGCCGGGTTTATAGCGGCCCTTCCAGTCGCATACCTTGGAATACAGGCTTCTATCGTACAGCCCGCGGCGGGGACCGCTCCCTTGCAGCTTGTCCCGCTCATCATGCTACTCCTGCCACTACCAGTCGAGCCTGGGCCAGGCGAGGTAGTCGTCGTAAGCACTGCAGCGTTTGCAGCATACATAGTGTTCCTCGTCACATTCCTAAACCTTCTACCAGTAGCGATGCTAGACGGCGGCCACGTCGCCCGGTCCCTGCTAGGCTTCGAGGGGCATAGGCGGCTGTCGCTCGCATTCATAGTCGGATTCCTCCTGCTCTCAACGTTATATCCTGCGTTCACGGGATTTGCCCTAATAATGATACTACTCTACACTCTTACCGGGGGCCGTCATCCCGGAGCCGCGGTGGAGGAGTGGCCTCCCGACTGGCGGGCTATAATCTCAGCTATACTCTATGCTCTCCTACTGGTGCTAACCCTCCCGATACCAGCGTAACACCTACGGTGCCAGACCTTGGCGTACAGGTATGGTAGGCGGGGCAGGGGATACGCTGGAGGGTGCGCGCTAGGCTACGGATACACGGTTGTCGTAGCGGAGAAGCCGAAGGCCGCGGAGAAGATAGCCCATGCTATAGGGAATGCTAGGAAGTGCAGGCTTAGGGGCGTGCCATACTGGATAGTCTACCGTGATGGAGAGAGAATAGTGGTTGCGCCGAGCGCTGGCCACCTGTTCGGCCCTTATACTGAGAAGCACGGATTCCCGGTCTACGAGTTCGAATGGAGGCCCCTCTGGGAGTTCGAGAAGGGGGCAGGCTACCTTAGGAAGTTCTATGACCTGCTCTCCCAGATCCTCCCGAAGGGGCGCAAGTACATTAACGCTTGCGACTATGACATTGAGGGCAGCCTCATCGGATACATGATCATAGAGGCGTTCGGAGACCCGAGGAGAGCCTACAGGATGAAATTCTCGAGCCTAAGCCCCACAGAGCTTAGGAGAGCCTTCCAGAGGCTGGAGCCACTAGATGTTGAAATGGTGGAAGCAGGCAGGGCCAGGCATGAGATGGACTGGCTCTGGGGAATCAATGTTTCCAGGGCCCTCATGCATGCTGTGAGGACAATATCGGGGAAGAGGATAATTCTCAGCGCTGGCAGAGTTCAAACCCCCACCCTAGTCGAGGCGGTTAGGAGGTGGAGGGAGCGCAACCTTACAGTCCCCATGCCCGTGTTCACCCTAACCCTCCACCTTGAATATAATGGGGTCGAGTTCACAGCGACACCTCTAGAGTGGAGGCCAGAGACTAGGGTTGAAGCCCTATCTAAGGCTAGGAGGGTTAAGAGTCACGGCTATGTCCGAGTATTGTCAGTTTCCCGAGCTGAGTCCACGCTACGTCCCCCTCCGGCCTTTAACCTCGGAGACCTCCAGGCTGAGGCCGCCCGACTCTACGGCTACTCTCCCTTCAGGACTCAGAAGCTAGCAGAAGACCTCTACCTTGAAGGACTCATAAGCTATCCCAGGACCAACAGCCAGAAGCTACCGCCTACCATAGACTATGCGTCAATAATAGGGTCGCTGGCAAGGCACTCCAAGCTGGGCCCTCTTGCTCGAAGGCTTCTAGCCGAGACACGTGGACAGCTGAGACCTGTACAGGGGCGTAAGGATGACCCGGCACACCCCGCAATACACCCTACAGGTCTCCTCCCGCAGGGGCTGGACTCTGAGCATTGGAGGATATACGAGTTGATAGTGAGAAGGTTCCTGGCCGCATTCGCCAGTAATGCCGGGATCTCCAGGGTCACTATTATCCTAGCAGACCTTGACGGCGACAAGTACGTTGCTAGGGGCGTTAGGGTCACGGTTGAAGGATGGTTCCACTACTACCCCTACCTCCGCCCCCGTGAGGCTACCGTGCCCCTACCACCCCGCGGGGCGAGGGTTAGCGTTGAAAGCGTCGAATGGAGGACTAGGTGGGAGGCTAAGAGGCCCCCTCTATCGAAGACTGACCTTCTAGAGTGGATGGAGTCCCAGAACATTGGAACCGAGGCTACCAGGGCTAGGATAATAGAGATACTGTTCAAGAGGGGATATCTGGAGTCTAAGGGTAGGAGTACCCAGGTTACAGACCTGGGCATGATAGTGGCTGAGATAGTTGAGGAACTCTTCCCAGACCTTGCCACGCCGGAGCTGACGAGGAGGTTCGAGAAGATACTTGAGGATATAAGGATGGGGCGGGCGACGAGAGAACAGGCGGTAAACGAGACCATACGCGTGCTAGACAGGCTTCTCGAAGCATACCGGGAGCGGGTTAGACTAGTAGGCACCAGGCTAGCTCAGGCACTAGGCCTTGTAGAGCCCGCGGAGAAGTGCGCCCTCTGCTCGAGGGAGGCTGTCACGAGGGACCCCTACCCGCTATGCAAGTATCATAGGGAGGCGCTGGAGAGACTCGAGAAGAGCATACCAGAAATAGCCAGGAGGCTTGGAATATCCGAGAGAGAAGCACTGGCCAAGGTGGCTTCGAGGAAGAGCGAGGCGGGATCCTGGGTGGTTGAGGTCGCCCGCCTACTATCCTCTAATGAGAAGGGTTAAGCCTCCAATATAGGGGATCTTAACAGGCACGCCCCTTACAGTATACACTACCCCCTTAATGCTATCATATGGGATCCCCGTGATGCCTCCCCTAGGCTTGCACGGTTCGAAGCCCAGGTCCGGAACCGGGTTATTATCGCCTTTTACAACGTAACAGTAGGTGTCACTAACCTTGTAGACTTCAATTACCCTATGAATAATATACTTCCCGCCGGGAGTCTCGTAAACAACTATGTCTCCGACCTTTATCTCGTCCGGGGGCTTCTTGACCAGGAACACTACGTCTCCCGTATGGAATAGTGGCTCCATGCTGCGCCCTTCGACTATAGCCATCCCTCTAACGCCTTGTGCGACGAGTACTACTACGATAGCCGCTAACGCGGCTAGAACGGCTATCTCTACCTTCTCCCTCCTCCCCAAGCCTCCCGTTAATATGCCACGCCACCCCTTCACATAGCCCGGGGGCCGCCGGCTTGATAACAGTATCCGGCAGGCTGAGGGAGCTGGGAGCACACCTAGCTTACACTGTAATCGCGAACGTGACTGTAAGGCCTTCCGGGCTCCGCCTCTCCAAGGCTCTTGAAGAGGTTGAAGCCTGGGTTAGGAGTAGGTATGGAACACCTGAGGAGCTGAGAGGGGACCCGAGGGTTTCCGCCCTGAGAAAGTTCATGTGGAAGCTGGGAATAGATCCCACTAAGACGCGTCCAAGCAGCGAGGCACTGGCAAGACGCATTCTTAGGGGAGGCAGGATGCCTAGGATAAATAATGTTGTAGACTCCGGCAACGCTGCAAGCGTCAGGACCATGGTGCCCATAGGCCTATATGATCTCGACAAGCTCAACCCCCCACTAGAGCTTAAACTATGCGAAGACACCTGCCACTTCCAGCCTATTGGAGGTGGCGACACTAGACTCGAGCCCGGCACCCCGGTACTCGTAGACTCCACGGGTCTAGTAGTCCACGTGTTCCCCCACAGGGATTCGAGGGTCTCCATGATAAGGGAGTCTACGAGACGCGTTCTAGCCGTAGCCGCGGGGGTACCGGGCTTCTCGCCAGAGGATCTCTCTGAGGCTCTGACTCTGGTTGCCCACTATCTAAACCTCGACGTCCCAGAAGCCAGAGTGGAGGGTGGGATAAGGTATGCATGACCCGGAGACCCTCAGGGAGATTGCTGTCCAGATAGCAGGCGAGGCGGCAGGCCTGCTTAGGGACAACGCTTGCAGCGAGAAGTATACGAGGACGCTGGGAGGGGAAACCATAGGGGCCGACGTGGAAGCGGAGTCTTACATTATCGAAGCCCTACGCCGCGAGGGTGTAAGGTACCCTATCGTATCCGAGGAGTCGGGTTTAACAGAGGGTAGGGGAGACTTAGTAGTACTGCTGGATCCTCTGGACGGGAGCAAGAACTACTCGAACTGTATACCATGGTCTTCAGTATCTCTGGCCTTCTATACCCGTACAGGCGAGCCCCTCGCCGGAGCAGTGGCGCCCATATTCTATGGCAACACCCTATCCTTCGCTAGAGGGGCGGGATGCTATGAGGGCGGCAGGAGGATTGAGGCACTAGAGCCGCCCAGCAGGTTCCTCTACGTGTACATCGAGCACCCCGACGCCGCCAGAGCCCTCGCGGAGATAGTTGTCGCCCTCCGGGGCGGGTTTAAGATACGCAGCCTCGGCAGCGCGGCGCTCGAGATAGCATATGTTGCCATAGGCAGGGGACACTCCTTCATTGACCTACGGTCCAAGCTAAGGAACATCGATGTCGCCGCCGCGTTCGGCATGATTCTAGAGTGTGGCGGTATCGGGTTAACGCCTCGAGGTAGGATAGAGAGGCTAAACGTGGGCACGGTGGAGAAGCTTGGCTCTGTAGCCTTCACGAGAAGCCCGGAGCTGGAAAGCATACTGCAGCGGGCGGCGTGGGGCCCGGCTCAGTAGCGCCGGCCACAGCCCATCGCCGCCCGCCAGCGGCTAGCCGTGGGGTAGAGTCCCTGCAACATCACGGCCGGGCCGGGTTAAGCTGGAACCACCAGTGTTAATTAGAGGCTCCCCCCATGCTAGCGCAGGCGAGGTTGCGCGGGGTTGGCGGGGATAATCGCCTATGTTCTAGTGAGGACTCGAGTCGGGGCGGAACACTTCATCGCCAACCAGATAAAGGGCCTGCCCGGGGTCACGGAGGTTGTCGTAACCTATGGGACCTACGACCTAGTGGTTAGGATAGAGGCTGATAGCTTCGAGTCTCTAGACAGGGTTGTCACCCGGATAAGGGGGCTGCCAGAAGTTATTGAGACCGTGACTCTTGTAGGAACGCCCTCCTAGCCTCGTAGGGGACCGGGTATCTTAGAACTGCCACTATCCCGCCCATTGCACGAATTTTCTCTCCGGGAGGCGTGTCCTCGGGGACTATCACCACCGTGGCGCCCCTCTTCTCGGCTTCTTCCACCGCCCTGTTCACTGCCTCTCTAACATCGTCGTCTATATGGAAGAGCATTGTGTCCACGACTACCAGTTTGTCCACCGCCCCCATAAGGCTAGCAGCCAATACGTCGCTCGGCCCGGTTGCTACGAGCTCCGGCGACCTGGCTGCATATTTGAGCAGCTCTCCGAGAGCCGCCTCCGCCTCGGTTACAACGTAGTCCTGGAGCGCTGCGGCTACAGTATGCCGGCGTAGAGCCTCCTCTATCCCAGCCCTGCCACCCATGGAGGCGTCGTCTACGACGATCTTAAGTGTGGGGGCCTGCTCTCTAACTCTATCTGCTATCTCCCTTTTCAACGTGCCCGGGCCCACTATGACTACTATTCTAGCGTTATTCCTAGAGGCCGCTTCTACAATCTCCCTGGCAACGGCCGCCTTAAGCTTCTCCAACTCCTGCTCTCTCGCTGGATCGTCTTTGCCTGGAAGCCTAACATACTTGTCCACGAGTATCCTAACACCCTGCGGCGATACTAGGGCCAGTCCATACTCGTCGTAGTCCACTGCTGCTACAACCGCTTTTCCACGGGGGCCCGAGGCGCGGAGCCTCTCTATTGCCTTCTCAGGCCACCCTCCCGGCCTCTCCAGGATTATAGTGGAGCCGGGGGTGACTAGGATTGACTGGTGTTTCCCCTTGACTCCGTATTCTTCGGGACCCTCCACTATGACTCCGAAAAACCTCAGTTTGCCCGTGAAAGGTTGGAACTCCACGTTTTTCACGCGGATCGTGACGATTATCGGCTTCTTCTCCTTCTCACCCCTCCCTCCCACCGCTACGTCTCTATACGTTTTGCCGCGTACCAGGTCTCCCGGCCTCACTATAGTCTTTATGGTCCAAAGGTCCTCTTCGCTTTCCGGTGTTACCCTTAGTCGCTCTCTCCTCCTGTCTATCACTTCTATCTTCAAAGCCCGCACCGGCGCCTCTATTCTGCCTCTAGATAGTATATTCCTTCAGCTATCTCATGGGCGTCCTCCGGAGGCTTGTCCTGGTAGGCCTTGAACTCCGTCTTGTGCATGGCTTTGAGGTCTCCAAGCGCCTCCTCGAGGGTCGCCGGCACATAGACTGTTCCTGGGAGTGGCTGTATGAGCTTCAATCCCTTCTCCCTCTTGAGAGCCCAGACGGCCTTGTTAACCTCTATTATCCTCCTGGCTATTTCGGCTAGCTTTGCTCTCTCCTCTCCCCTGAATACCGGCTCCGGGTACCTCTGTTTGTGGACGCTTGCCCCGTAGAGC
>CAYRZG010000045.1:0-9391 GCA_964428695.1 uncultured Desulfurococcales archaeon | reverse complement strand
CCCTGGCCTTCATGCTACCCTTCTCACTAGGCCTGGCGGCTGGCGGCGAGAACTTCTTCGCCGCCACGGCTATACCCGCGCTTCTACCCCTACTCCTGGGACCCCAGGGGGTTAAACCGCTCCCACTAGCCGTAGCCTACACTGGGGGATTCCTCGGCGTCATGGCTAGCCCAGTCCACCTATGCCTAGCATTGACAGTAGAATACTATGAGGCGAGCCTGGCCGGGGTGATGGCTAGGGTTGCCGCCTCTATCCTGCTAGCGTCTACTACCGCACTCCTGCTAGCATGGCACCTCTTCTAGCCCTCAGGTAGGCTAGGGCTTCGAGAACGCTCCTGTTGCAGTAGGCCTCCTCGGGTATGAGCCCCGACTCTATGGCGCTGGCCAGTTCTAGTATCTCTCTCCTCCTCCCGGTTAGCCTCGACGCTCCATAAACGCCCCCGGCGAGGAAAACTATGAGGATGAGGGCTGCAAAGACTATGAACATAGCGGGAGCCCCTGTAGAAGCAGCGACAGAGAAGAACACGACCATGAAGACTATAGGTACGGCAAGGCCCAACACCGAGAATAATGCGGCGTTCGCCCCGAGCCTCCCCGCAATATCCCGGAGGAAGACAACTGCTGCCAGACGGTCGCAGGGTATCCTCATGTTGGCTAGCTCGTAGTCGAGGCTAGGCCCCCTACCATAGTAGACTGGGGGAGGGGGTGGAGCCGGTGGAGGCGGCTCAGTCAACAATCTCCACCAGTGTAAAATGGAGGGGGTCCCAGGCTATAAGCCTAGGTAGGCCTCCTTCACCCTCGGGTTCGCCTCAAGCTCTACTGGGGTTCCCTCTAGGACTATCCTGCCGTTCTCCAGCAAGTAGCCGTAGTCTGCGATCCTCAACGCTATGTGTATGTTCTGCTCGACTAGTAGTATCGTCTTCCCCTCCTCGTCCCTAAGCCTCCTGACGATCTCGGCTATCTCCTGGACAAGCTTGGGTGCGAGGCCGAGGCTTGGCTCGTCCAACATTAGTATCTCCGGTTCGAGCATGAGGCCTCGGGCTATGGCTAGCATCTGCTGCTCTCCACCGCTGAGGGTGCCGGCGAGCTGGTTCCTCCTCTCCTTCAGCCTGGGGAAGAGGTTGTAGACAAGCTCCAGGTTCTCCTGGGCTTTCCTCTTAGCCCTCTCCGTGAGGGTTGCTAGGAGCAGGTTCTCCTCCACTGTTAGGTTGGGCCAGAGCCTCCTACCCTCTGGCACCAGGACCATGCCCATCCTAACCTTCTCGTGGGTTGGCACTCGTGTGACGTCTCGGCCCTCGAACACTATCCTACCACTCCACGGCTCGACGACACCCATTATAGTCCATAGTGTCGTAGACTTCCCCGCACCGTTGGCGCCCAGCAGGGTTGTTATCGTACCCTTCTCTACCTTTAGGTTTACCCCGAAGAGTATCTGCGTCTCCCCATAGCCGGACTCGAGGTTCTCCACGCTGAGAACAACCTGTGCCATGGCTAGACACCTCCCCTCCTAAACCTCCTGACAAACCTGAGTGCAAGCTCGGGGTCTCCAAGGTATGCTGCTATAACCTCCGGGTTGTTTGCGACCTCCTCCGGGGTCCCCTCGGCTAGCTTCCTGCCGAAGTGTAGTACCACTATTCTGTCGGCCAGGTTCATGACTGCGTGCATCACGTGCTCTATCATTATGATGGTCACGCCCTTCTCCTCCCTAACCCTCCTGAGGAGGGCTAGCATCCTCTCCACCTCAGTAGGGGTTAGACCTGCCAGGACCTCGTCGAGGAGTAGTAGCTCCGGGTCCTCTGCCAGGGCCCTGGCTAGCTCTAGCCTCTTCTTCTCCTGCACGTTGAGCACCCTGGCTGGCATGTCCTTCTTGTCTCCCAGGCCGACGAATTCTAGCACCTCCTCGGCTATCCGCCTGGCCTCGTCCTCGCCTATCCTACCATAGTGTCTGCCGAAGAGGGCTCCAACCATAGTATTCTCGAGCACTGTTAGGTCGCCGAAAGGCTTCACAATCTGGTGTGTCCTAGCGATGCCGAGCCTCGCTATCTTATGGGGAGGCCATCCCGTGATATCGGTGCCCTTGAACACTACTCTCCCGGCCTCAGGCTTGTACACTCCCGTTATCACGTTGAACAGAGTTGTCTTCCCGGCCCCGTTTGGGCCTATTAGGCCTAGTATCTCCCCCTCATACACGTTGAACGAGACGTTGTCGAGGGCTACTAGGCCCCCGAACCTCTTGGTCACACCCTCGACCTCGAGTATGGGCTTCCCCGCAACCGCCATTCCCAGCCACCCCACGCTATTCGAGTATCCTCCTGAGGTTCGGGAACTTCCTCTTCAGGAGCCCCGCGATACCCTCTGGGAAGAAGCTGACCACCACGATAATCAGCGCCCCCATTATTATCAGTGCAGTCTGGCCCGCCAGCGTCTGAGTATACCATTTGAGCGGGTAGTAGATTAGGCTTCCTATCAGTGGGCCTACGAATGTGCCTATGCCGCCTATGCTGTTCTCGAGAATCATTATGACGCTGTTTAGGAGGCTGAACTCCTCCCCTATACTATAGCTTGTCCTAAACACTCTAACTACCCCCCATAGGCTCGCCAGCCACGCGGCTATGGCGAAGGCTATGATCTTGTAGCGGAACGTGTCGACACCCACGACTTCTGCAGCGTCCTCGTCCTCTCTTATCGCTGCGAGCCCATAGCCTAGCTTCGACACTCTGACCAGGTATGCAACTATGGCTGTTATCACGAATGTGGCGTAGAATATCCAGTAGTAGTCTTGGACTCCCAGCCCCATCTTGGGCAGTGGTACCTCGTCTCCTAGGCTCGAGAGGCCTATCTGGTCGGCCACCTTTAGGAAGGGTCCCGTATTGTTCACAGTGAATATTACGAGGTACATTACAACGTAGTTTAAACCAATGGTTGCTATGGCGAAGAACGCGCCTCTCAACCTCAGCACGGCGTAGCCTACCCCCACAGCTACAGCTACTGACAGGATGCTCGCCAGGATTATGCTTAGGATGAGAAGCTTCAACGTCATCCCTAGGGGTATCTTGGCCTCGTTTGGGGCTACTCCACTCCGGATGAGCTCGAATATAGTCTGCGTGATCTCGTCCCTGTAGACTACGCCAACAATATAGGCGGCGGCGAAGCCGCCTATGCCTATGAATACGCTGTGGCCGAAGCTCACGTAGCCGGCGTAGCTCATTATCACAGCGAGAGCGAGGCCCAGGCCCATCCACATCATTAGGTCCATGCTGTTACTCAACACCTTCTGGCTTAGCAGTCCAGCCTGGCCAAGCACTCCCACCACAAGGAAGACTAGGAGCAGTGCCCACATGAGGTATGCGCTGGGCCTCGCAACAAGGTTCTTCAACGCCATCCCACTTCACCTCTTCCCAAACAGGCCCTGCGGCCTGAACACTAGCATGACTACTAGGATGGCGAAGGCAACCGCCAGTGCTATCGCCTGCTGCTGGGTCCCCAGGAATACGCTAGTAGAGTATAGGGTGACCTCGTATATCACACCCAGTATTAGACCTCCAATATACGTGCCGAGAATGTTGCCGAGGCCGCCCAGGACTACTATCACGAAGCTTAGCGGGGCTAGTATGAACTCGGCTGTAGGACTAATACTGCTAGTGTAGACTAGGTAGAGTACCCCGCTGGCCGTTGCAAGGCTTGCCGAGATGACCGTGGTTGCGAGCTTTATCATGACCGGGTTGATTCCGACGAGGGCTAGCGCCCTGGAATCCTGGGCTACAGCCTGGATCATTAGGCCTAGCGTGGTCCTCTGGACCAGATAGTAGCTTGCAAGCGCTACTAGAAGGCCTAGGAGGGCCACTATAATCCTCTTAACCGGCACTACGGCGAAGCCGAGGTCTATGGTGGACACTCCCGCTATCTTGAGAGAATATGTTATGCCGGGCTCAGTGCTGTAACCCTGGAATATCCTGGGCGCCACGTAGTGGAAGCCGAACAATGCTATGCCGAAGCCGAACGTGGTCATGAGGGTCGCCATCTCCTCCTTCAGGGTTATAATGTCTATCTTGCCGATAATCTTGTGGATCGAGGCATAGTAGAGTATGAAGCCCATTACGGCTCCCAGAACGAGGAATGCTAGGAAGAGTAGTAGCGGGTCGCTCCCCCTCATAATGACGAGGTTGGCCGCTAGCATTCCACCGAAGACTGCGAGGTGGCCGTGGGCTAGGTTTACGACCTTCATAACACCCCAGATTAGGGTGAGCCCCACCGCCACAGCCCCGAGGACGGAGCCGTAAAAGATGCCCTCAATCAGCCCGTTGGCCACTGCTGTGCCAAGGCCTTCGAGTGGCATAACTCTACACCCGTACTGGGCCCAGTGATTGCCCACCGTTACCAATATATAAACAGTAGAGGTTTAGCATCTATGCTACACAATAGTATATGGCAAAGTATACATTGAACTCGAGACTAGTGTTCAGAAAATAGTTTAGGGAAAGTGTGGGCCGAATACTATAGGGCTACTTCTTCCTAGCGAGCAGGGCGGCCGCGGCGACGATTATTATGATCACTATAACCGCGGCGGCTATGGTCGCACCTCCGCCTCCACCGGTCGTAGTGGTAGCCTGTCCTCCTCCAGTGGCTGTGGTTGTGGCCTCGCCTCCTCCACCGAACTGCCAGTTGGGCGGGGCTAGCAGGGGTTTCTTCTCAGCGTACTTTGTGGGGTAGATTATGACCTGGCTGTTGCCCTGCCACTGCATTAGTAGCATTGGGTGTGCGATCTGCTTGCCCGTCTGCGGGTCTATCTTAAGTGGGCCGAAGAACGTCATTATGTAGAGGTCGTTGAACGCCTCTCTAACCTTGGCGGAGTCGTGTATTGCCTGCTCTCCATACTTCTCGTAGGCATGCTTGATGGCCTCGACCAGGTAGACTATTGCGGCTCCGGCCTCGGCAGACTGGTAGGCTGGCGCCTCCAGGTCTGGGCAGACCTGTTTGAAGTACTGTAGGTACTCGTCTATTGTTGGGCCTGCGAAGGGTATGCCCTCATCCTTTGCAGCCTGTGGAGTGAACTTCGCGTGAGGGCTCCACTGGCTCGGGTATGCTACACCGTTTACAACCTGCTCTCCTAGCTCGTCGTAGAACTTCTTCTGAGCCGGTGCTACTAGTATTGCTAGGAACTTGAGGCTCCACTGGTACTCGTGAGCCTGGCTTACGAGGGCTTTACCGTCGGCGTAGTGGCCTCCGCCGAGGAGGACGTTTGCACCCTTCTGCTTAGCCTCTCTTATGAAGCTTGAGAAGTCGCTTGTGCCCTTCTCATAGTCCGCCTCGTAGACTATCGGTATACCATACTCTTCCAGCTTGGCTTTCGCACCCTTCTTCACAGCCTGGGCGAATGGGGCGTTCTCGAATATTAGTGCGACCTTAGCGTCGGGTATCTCGTTCTTGATGAGTTCTACGGCGGACTCCATGTACCTGCTGGCGGGTGTTAGAACCTGCACGATATAGTAGTAGCCCTGGCTTACTATAGTGTCGCTGGCGCCGCCGTGGCTGAGTATGAGCTTCTTGTTCTGCTCCGCCACTGGAAGGGCGGCCAGCGTTAGGCCGCTCGAGTATGGTGCGAGTAGGAAGTCGACCTTATCGTCGGTTATCAGCTTGGTGTAGAGGCTCGCAACCTGATCCTTGCTCGACTGGTCGTCGTAGTAGATCAGCTGCAGCTTATACGTCTTGTCTCCAAGCTTTATCCCGCCCTGGTCATTATACCATTTGATAACAGCCTTGACTCCACAGAGAGCCTGATGACCCTCAACGCTGAACTTGCCAGTTAGGCTTATGGTCATGCCTATCTTGATTACCTCGCCCTGCACGTTCTCCGGGTAAACGTCGGCGGCGGCGACAAGGGCCAGGGGGGATGCAACCATTATCGCCACGAGTAGTAGGGCCGCAGCCCTCACAGGCATGCTCACTATACTCACACCTCTCGCCCCCAAAGTGGGCCTTCCGGGGGCCTAGTAGAACCATGGCACCTCCAATAATATAAAAACATTGAAAGAGCCAAAGCCCCTACCAGCACCTATTCTTTGACGGGACAATTGAACCATACTCTAAACTATACACTTGAAGTGGCCCCCGGATAATACCGGTTTGCCTCCCACGCTTAACACCCTCCCATTGCAGCCTAGCCTCGAGGGTGCAGGCTGTTGGCGTGCCTCGAGGGTAGGGTCGACCCTAGCCTGTGCGGCCTTGTCGCAGACGCTGAGACAGCAGCCCGACGGGCCATGAAGGCTGCGGGTAAGGATAGGCTCGTGGTTGGGACCGGCGGGTTTGGGAGTGTCGGCTACCCTAAGCGGGTCCCGGGGGAGCTTGGCAGGCTACTCGCCGAGTCTGGGGGAAAGCTCGTAGTACTCACAGGGGCTAGCGCCTATGGGATGGACGATGTTCTAGCATCTCAGGGTGTGGTGGAGCGCAGGTATCCGTACATGAACAATCCTAGGCTCCGCCGGCTCATAGAGGAGGGGGTAGTCCACTTCATGGACTACCACTTGGGCGAGTGGCCCATGCTCGTCGAGGCCGGCTGGCTCCACCGCTGGGCTCCGAATGGGCTAGACCTAGCAATAGTTGAGGCCGCTAGGGTGTATGAGGACGGCTTCGTCCCCACCGGTAGTGTTGGAGCGATACCCGCCTGGGTCGAGCATGCACGCCACATTATTATAGAGGTTAACCGGGACGTCGACCCGGGTATTGAGGGGCTCCACGACATCTACAGGCCGAGGCCCGGCGAGCCTATACCGATACGTGGCGTGGGCGACAGGGTTGGAGAGCCCATAGTGAGGGTCCCCAGGGGCAAGCTGCTGGCGATAGTCGAGTCCAGCGGAGTAGACCATGGCGGGGAGCCGGCCGAGCCGGGGCCCGTGGAGAAGGGTATCGCTGAGAACCTCCTAGAGTTCCTCCAGGAGGAGGTGTCTGCTGGGAGGCTCCCGGAGACCCTCTACCCGCTCGAGAGCGGTGTTGGAGTGGTCAACGACGCTGTCTTCAAGGCTCTGGGGGAGGCGGGCTTCCACGGTTTAAAGGCGTGGACCGAGGTTGTACAGGATAGCCTCCTAAACCTGTACGAGTCGGGGCAGATGGAGGTAATGAGCTGCACCAGCCTCATGCTAACACCAGGCAACCTCGAGAGGCTCTACTCAGAAGCCCACAGGTATAGGAGGGATATAATACTCCGACCCCAGGATGTAACGAACAGTATCGAGGTTATAAGACGGCTTAGGGTCATAGCGATAAACACCGCCGTCGAAATCGACATCTACGGCAATGTTAACTCGACCCACATTCTAGGCTCGAGGCTGATAAACGGTATTGGCGGCAGCGGCGACTATGCGCGGGGAGCATACCTCAGCATATTCATAGCCCCCAGTACAAGGAAGGCTGGCAGGATCTCAAGCATAGTCCCAATGGTGACCCACGTGGACACGCCAGACCATGACGTCGACGTGATAGTGACGGAGCAGGGCTACTGCGACCTCCGAGGCCTCAGCCCCAGGGAGAGGGCCGAGCTTGTAATAGAGAGGTGCGCACACCCCGACTACAGGGATATGCTATGGGAGTATTACAGGAGGGCGCTCGAGAGGGGCGGGCATATACCGGTAGACTTGGACCACGCCTTCGACCTCCATAGGAGGCTGAGGGACACTGGGAGCATGAGGGGTGGGTAGCAGTGGCGTGGCCCTGCAACATTATAGCGGCCCCTGGCAGGAGGCCCCCTCGGGTCCCAGAGTCAGCCTACATAGACCCGATGGCGAGGGTCTACGGCGACGTGACCCTGGGGGAGAGGGTGGTTGTATTGTATGGCTCTATACTCCGAGGCGACGACGACAGCGTCACGGTTGGCGATGAGAGCGTGATTCTAGAGAACAGCCTCCTAGAGGCGCCGAGGGGCCACCCCGTGCAGGTGGGCCGCCGCGTGCTGGTAAGCCATGGCGCCATAGTGCACGGGGCGAGGATCGGGGACGGCGCCCTAATAGGGATCGGGGCCATAGTCTTGGACGGCGCAGAGGTTGGGGAGGAGGCTATTGTAGCTGCGGGAGCCGTGGTACCGCCTGGCAAGAGGGTGCCGCCCAGAACTATAGTAGCCGGGGTCCCAGCCAGGCCCGTGAGGGAGGCCACACGAGAGGACCTCGAGAGAGTCCGGCTGGAGCTGGAGGCCGTGCACAGGAAGGCCGAGGACTACAGGAGGGTCCTACCCAGACCATGCTAGGGTATAACCGGGCCACGGGGCATATGCCCTAAACAACGGTATACTTTAAGCCTCCCACGGTAATACCCTGTGGATGGAGAGGCGGGATTGCAGGAAGACGTCTGGCGCGCCGACAAGCTGCTACTACTGTCGGGCACTACGGGGGCTGGTGTTAGGGAGGCGTTCAACAGGATAGCCTCCAGGCTCCCAGCCGGCGCCTGCGCCTTCCACTACGAAGACATTGTCCTGGAGGATAGGAGGCTTGGAGGCGCCGTCGACATAGAGCAGGTTGCAAGCCTAACAGTCGTAGCCAGGCCCACAGCAAGGCGCCTGTTCCGGGAGGCGGTCGAGAAGATTAGGGAGAGGGCGAGGAGAAGGGGCTGCAGGAAGCTGGTGGTGGCCGCTCACATAAGCTACCTGGCCAGGAGGACCCTAATAACAAACCCGGCCCTAGGCAGCCTCCTCGACCTCGCCAGGGAGGTCACCATAGTATACCTCCTCGAAGACTACTATGACATACTAGACACTGTAGCCAGGAGGTATGCGAGGACCAGGAGGGTTAGGAAGAGCATAGTACTAGACCCAATCCTAGTACTCCAGTGGAGGGGCGCCGACTTCAACCTGCTAGCCGCTATAGAGTCGTTCAAGCCAGGTACTGAAACCCTCATACTGGGCGTGAAGCACCCCGTGGAGACCCTCGACAGGCTGGCCCGGGACGCCCTCCAGACTAGGAGGGAGGCCCTAGAGCACGGCTCCTACACCCGGGCCTATGTTAGCCACCCGATAAGCGAGTATAGGCGCCTCTACGCCCTCTACGGCGGCAGGAGCCTCTCGAGCCTCCCCTTCGTGGCGGCGGTGGAGGCAGCTAAGAGGGTCCTCTTGGAGGAGAACCCCAGCCTCATACTCTTCGAGCCAACAACCGTGGACGAGCTACTCGAAGACAGTATAGGCAGGCTTATGGAGGTGCTAGGATCGGTAAAACTCCCCAAAGAGCTAGAACCACTCGAGTTAAAGGTGAAGCAGCAGAGCGTGGGGGATACTCGCGATAGTAGCGGTGGAAGGCCCAACGGCGACAACCAGGATACGCCAAAGCCGCGGGCGGTATACCATAGCCTCTTCGTAGACCCCGCCAACAGGTGGCCCCTCCCACCACAGACGATAAGGGAGGCGGAAGGCCACA
>CAYRZG010000044.1:0-9768 GCA_964428695.1 uncultured Desulfurococcales archaeon | reverse complement strand
ACACGGGGTCCCGTCTATAATTATAATTGAGAACCCCTCTTTATACTCAGCTACTTCCAGGCTGGCATCCCTGGGCAGGTCGACTATAGGGCCGAGGCTCTTCTGAAGCCTTTTACGCTCTTTCTTAGACAGGGGATGCCGGTGTGAAGGCTTCATTCTAGCCTTCTCGGGCATATCAACATAGCACCAAGCCTGACCCTCGGGGAAACCCTATATAATTGGGTTGGCCGTCCCACGCGTGGATCCGGAAGCGACAGGCAGAGGGAGCCGAGAATGCCAGGCGACACGTTCCAGGTACTTGAAGACTTCCTAGAGTCTAACGTGCTAGTACAACTCAAAGGCGGCCGCATGCTAAAGGGCATACTAGAAGCCTACGACAACCATCTCAACGTAGTGCTAAGACAGGCCGAGGAAATCGAAGGCGACAGGACAAGGGCCCTAGGCAAGGTGCTAGTCAGGGGAGACAACGTGATAGTAATAAGCCCAGCCCAGTAGCCTGGGTGAGAGGTGAGGATAAGTGGCCAAGGGCACGCCCTCATTCGGAAAGCATGGGAGAAGCAAAACCCACATAGTATGCAGAAGGTGTGGAAGAAGATCCTTCAACGTAGCAAAAGGCTACTGCGCACACTGCGGCTTCGGCAGGAGCAGGAGGATGAGACGCTACAGTTGGCAGACGAAGAAAGTCAACCGCGTGCGCATAGTCTGAGAGGGCCCTAGTCATGCGGGCGAGCGAACCCTTCAAATCTAATGCGAAGAAGCTCCTAGACCTACTGGACTCAGAGAATCTGGATGTTCTAACACTACTCGGAAAGTCGAATATAACGTATGCGACCGGTATTAGAGAACCTAGTGGGGCCCTAGTGATTTCGAGGAATTGCCCGCCAACACTCGTCACTCCACTCCTGGACTATCATAGGATACTGCTTCAGGCTCCAAGCGATGTTAGGGTTGTGGCCTTCTATAGAGGGGGAGAGAAAGGGGTAGAATCAGATATTCCCAGAAGAGACATAGTGGAGGGAGGTATCGTCGAAGCTATATTGAAAGTGGCAGGAGAGTGTGGTGAGAGAAAAGCGGCGGACCTGTCGACATCCTCTCATACGCTAGGCGCTAAGCTCGCCCATGCTGGTTTCGACGACTTGACTGATAAGATTCTAGACGTTAGGGCAAGGAAAAGTAGCTATGAAGTCGAACTTATCACGGAGGCTGCCAGGCTTGCGGAGAAAGCATTCTCTACTCTAGTAAAACTCCTCGACTCCGGTATGAGCGAGGCCGAGGCCGCCGCTATAATATATAGGGAGATAGTAGCCGGAGGTGGGTGGGGCGAGGCTTTCCCGACTATAGTCGCCTTCTACGATAATACAGCCTTGCCACACCATACTCCTGGAGCCGTCAGGCTTGGCGTTGAAGGCCCCGTACTAGTAGACTGGGGGGCGATAGTCAAAGGCTATAGATCAGACACTACTAGAACGTTCTGGTGGGGGTCTAACTCGCCGGAGAAGTTCCAAGAGATACTAGAAACTGTAGCCGAAGCTGTAAACGCGGCACTCGACGTTCTATCTCCGGGGGTAGAAGCGTGGGAGGTTGACAATGCTGCCAGAGTAGTCCTTTCAAAGAAGAAGCTATCAAAATACTTCATACACGGCCTTGGACATGGCGTTGGAGTGGACATACACGAGAAGCCATACCTGAGACCCGGATCCAAAGAGGTCCTCGAACCGGGCATGATCGTCACGATTGAGCCCGGAGTATATCTTCCCGGACTATTCGGTGTTAGGATAGAGAACCTTGTCGAAGTTACGGCTGGCGGATTTAGGCAGATTACGGCTCTACCGCTTCTAATACCATAATAGACGGTAGGAGGCCCTCTCCGCCTTCCTAGACCCGTTCTACCACATTATGTTAAGCGTTCGGGTGCAGAGCGCCGGTCATTGGCGGGTCATCGGGCCCCGTGGTGCGGGGGGTGGGATTTGAACCCACGCCGGCCTACGCCAACGGGTCTTGAGCCCGCCCCCTTGGGCCAGGCTCGGGCACCCCCGCGCCCGTGTATGGGCTTTTGGAGTCTGGGAGAATAATAGTTTGCCCACCCCCTTCTATCGCCGGGGGGCTCTGTATTGTCGTTGAACCTGGAGGTTCTAGAAGACCTTGCACGCAGCTATTGGCGGGAGATAGACTCGTCCAACATTGTCCCCGATCATGTCATCTCCAAGCTTAAGTCGGAGGGAGCCCTCTCACCGGGAGAGGTGGGTCTAGACGAGATACTCGAGGCTGTTAGGGTCGTCTCCCGTTACTCGCCAGGGCTCGCCCATGTTATCCTAGTAAACGCTTCTGCCTGGCTCGCCACAGGAGGGTCCCGGGGAGGCGTATACGCATTCAGCATAACAGAGCCTGGCGGCGGGACAGACATAGCAGCCAACCTGAAAACCGTGGCTATAAAGGCTAAGAGCGGATACGAGATTAGCGGAGTGAAAATCTTCACTAGCAACGCTCCATATGCAGACTATTTCGTAGTCCTAGCATCATACGAGAACGCCCCCACACTCTTCCTGGCCGCCAGGCAAGATAGGATACGATACGAGGTTCTAGAGGTCCTCGGCCTGAGAGGGTCCGGAGCCTCCAGAGTTGAATACGATAATGCCAATGCCGAACTCGCCGGTACTCCAGGTAAAGGGATACGCGAGGCGCTTAGGGGGATAAACCTGGGCAGAGCAGGATATGGGATGATAGCTCTAGGCATCGCCGACAGGGCGTTGGAAGTGATTAGAGATGCTGCCTCAAACAAGATCATCTTCGGAAGACCCCTAATGGAGTACCAGGGGGTAAAGTGGACTGCCGCCGAGCTAGAGATCAATAGGAGAATGCTCGAGAGCCTCCTGGACAAGATTAAAAAAAGCGTTTCCACAAACGGGGAGCCCGACCCAATGCTTGCGGCTATAGCAAAGGTTGCTGGTGCCTCTCTAGCACAGAAGGCATCATGGGCGGCATCACAAATACTGGGTGGGAGAGGCGTGTCGAGGGGCGCCGAAACAGAGCGCATGATGAGAGATTCTAGGATACTCGATATCGGAGAAGGCGCTCGAGAAGTACTTTTAGACTTCATAGGAGGGCGCGTCCTAAAGAGAAAGCAGTAAACCCCACTACACAATTTAAACCCCTAGAAGAGGGCGGGAAGGGCAGGTGTCCATAGTAGTGGTTCGTAGGACAATTTTGGCTTCGATAATAATACTTATCGTTATAGCAGTTTCAGCGTACAGCCTCTACTCGCTGAAAAACAGTGAAACTACAGGAGAGTCTAGTAAAACAACGATAAAGTTGATGGGAAGGAGCGAGCAGTATACTCTCCTAGCGGGTCCCGGCTCCTTCCTCTCATATAACTCGACAGTCTACTACTTTTCCGCAAATGGAACTATAATAAATGATACTACAACGTTTAATATTACGATAGTAGATTACACGTGGCCGATAGTGGTCGCTAACTACACTACTTCTAACAATAGGAGTGGAGCCGCTAATCTTCTAGTTGGTAACGTAGCGTTGCCAGAGGAGATGCTGGGTTTACGCGAGGTTAGCATTCCTCTAACGATACCATTCGCGAACGACGCGCTATGCATGCCTATAACACTGGTCGGCGAAGACGAAATGAAAGTCGGTTCAACAGTTAGAGACGTGTATGTGTACAATGGCACTGCTAAAATGGGGCGAGTCGTGGTAGCAGCTTCCTTGTACTATGATAGGGAGACAGGCCTCATGGTAAAGTCGAATATTACAATAATTCTTGACGGGAAACCATTGTTTAGACATGTACAGGTGCTAGTGGACGCCAAGACCGCTGGCAGCCTAACAGTAAGTACTGGCGAAAGCTGGATATGTGAACCCCCACTGTCTTCTAACATTATGCTCGTCTGGGAGGGCATCTACAGGGTGTCTAAAGGACCTAGCCTGGAGCCCGCTAGTGTGAACGATGTTAGAGCGGCTCTTAGAGGAGACGCTGTCATAGTAGTCATAGCGAAGGATGGTAGAAACCTCACAAATATGTTCTGGCAGAAAATACTAGCGTACGCCCAGCGGTCTAGCATGCCGACATACGTTATAGTCTTGGGGGGTATGACAACGCCGGACGTGCAAGTGTTCGCCAAGAATATACTGGACAGGGTTGGCGCAGTCGAACCTGTCGTCGCCATCAAGTTTAAGAAGGGCCAGGCCGTGGCTAAAGCGTACTCCTTTGCCAGGGAGGAGGAGCTAGCGTCTATATTTGAACCCTAACTTCCTTCCGGAGCCAAAGGCTGCCGCGTACTCCCTCTCTATATCCTCTGTTACCAGGTGTAGGTATCTTTGCGTCACCTTGATATCCGAGTGGCCGAGGAGCCTCTGGACAGCTGGCAGGCTTACACCCCTCCTGAGGGCTTCGGTCGCGAATGTATGCCTCAGCACGTGGGGTCTAACTCTCGACTCGTCTAGACCGGCCCTTGCAGCTAGTTTCTTAACCCTCTTGTAGAGCGCCTGATAGGATATGGGTACGACCCTATCCCGAGGCCTAGGGCGGATGTGGTAGTAGAGTTCCTCTAAGGCCTCCCTGGCCACGGGTCCGAGTAGGACCACTCTCTCCTTCCCATACTTGCCTCTAACCCTAGCCGTGCCCCTATCTAAGTCTATGTCGCCCCACGTGAGAGACAATATCTCTCCTGCCCTAAGGCCACTCTCGGCTGCCAGGGCTACTATTACTAGGTCTAGGAGATCCCTGGCAGCCGACATGAGCCTCTCAACTTCCTCCCATGTTAGAGCATCTGCTATCTCACCTCTCCTAGACGGGGCGGCAGGAACATCCTCCACAACCCCCGCCCATCGAAGGAATCGCCTCACAAACACTGAATAGTAGTGAATAGTTGACTCCCTCGAGCCGCCCCTCCTCTTCTTCAGGCCGCCTCTTCTAAGCCACGACAGCCACGCTACATAGTCCCTCTCGCCAACCTCCGATAGCAGCCTATCCCCCACGTACTCCACGAATAGGGAGAGCGCAGCCCTGTAGGCCCTAACAGTCTTAGACGACGCGCCTCCAGCTTCAAGCGATCTTAGAAACTCACTCACAGCCTCGGCTAGGGTCATTCTAGTAATGTTTCTGGGAGGCGGCATTAGCGGTACTGGCGGCATAGTATTAGACACCCAGAATTCTCATCTACCGGGCCGGCGACTTTGGAGGGTAGGCCCAGTCTCACGCGGGTGGTACGGTGGATTGACGCGGTTCGACTGGAGTAAGCTCGTAAGCGACATAGAGCTTCTATCAAAAGTGGACTGCTACGAGAAGGTAAACAAGGTCATGAGCCTGGGTAGCGTATCAAGGCTCCGAAGGAGAGCGGCGAGCCTTGTAGTCGGCAAATCAAATATCATAGTCGACGCTGGCGCTGGGCCCGGCTCTAGCAGCGAGGCAATACGGTCAATCTCCCAGGACCCATTAATCATACTAGTCGACCCATCCACCGCAATGCTAGACATAGCCTCCAAGCGTATCCCGAACAGTGTGGGACTAGCCGGCATCTTCGAAAACATGCCGCTAGCAGACTCTACGGCAGACGCCATTGTGGCCATGTTCTCGTTCAGGGACGCGGTAGACTATTACAAGGCACTAGACGAGTTCGTGAGAATCCTCAAGCCGAATGGTAGAGTCGCTATACTAGACATCTACAGGCCCTCTAACCTACTCGCCCGTATACTCGTCAAGTTCTACATAATGGTAATGGTTCCACTGGGCCTCCTCCTAAACCGTTGCCCCGTTAAAATTGAAACCTACAAATCATTCCTAGCCAGTATAGACAGGATGCTGGGAATCAAGGAGTTGAAAAGAGAGCTAGAGAAGAGGTTTAGGCGCGTCGAGGTCTGGAGAATAATCCTCGGAGTGGCGATCTTCTATGCTGAGGGACCAAGAAAATAAGAGGCTAATAACACTGGATGCGGTAGACTGCGAAGTAGTGAGGAGAATTAACCGGTTCGTAGTACTCGTTAAACTCGAAAACGTAGAAGAGTACGCTCACATAACAAACACTGGTAGGCTAGAAGAGTTCCTAGTCGAAGGCAGAAGGTGTAAGGCCATACGGATAGCTGGGAGGAAGCTGAACTACCGGATAGTGGCGGTGGAGCACGCGAGCGGCATGTATGCGGTGATAGACACTAGGCTACAGTCTAAGGCTTTCGAGACCGCCGTATCTCGGGGCCTCCTCTGCTTCCTCCACAACTGTAGAATAGCGGGGAGAGAGCCTAGACTAGAGGGTGGTAGGGCAGACTACCTGCTAGACTGTAATGGAGACAAGGTAGTCGTGGAGTTGAAGAGTGCGGTGTTAGAGGGGCCCGGAGGCGAAGCAATGTATCCGGACTGTCCCAGCGACCGCGGGGTCAGGCACATCAACGAGCTAGCTAAACTGGCTGAGGCTGGCAACCGGGCTGCGGTAGTGTTTGTAGCTGGATTCCCCGGCGCCCGCTGTTTCAAGCCCTACAAACAAGGTGACCCGAGGATCTACACCCTGCTAAGAGAGGCTATCAACCGAGGCTTGGAAGTCTACTCATTCTCTCTCGGCTTAGACCCACTGAGAAACACGATATTCCTAGATAGGCCCTGCATACCATTATGTAGAGAGTGGCTGGAAGGCGATGATGAGTGGTGACGGCTGCAACCCGGCCGCGGCATGCCGGGGATGAGCAGATGTCACCCTCGCTGAGCCTCACTGTAAAGATTTTTCCCCAGCACGAGCCCAGCCTACCCCAGCGCTGGGGGGCTTGGATTTGCCGGAAGCCGGCGGGAAAACCCACATAGACTATGCGTATGAGCTAGACCTTGCAGTCAAGCCGGATGCGAGGGCTCCCTATCTAGACAGGGAGTTTGGAGCCTTCACCGGCGCCGGGATACCCTTATTCCTTCTAGGCGGGGGCTACTACCGTTACGCACTCATAGAGATACTCGCGAGGTTCCATGCGAGGAGAGGATACTTCATAGCTGAGACCCCAATAATAGCGAGCGACGAGCTGTTCAGGATATCCGGCCACCTAGACTTCTTCAGGCAGAATATGTTCCTACTCGAAATAGAAGGCCACGAATTCGCTATCAAGCCGATGAACTGCCCGTACCACCTCCTAATATTCCTCTCACAGCTCGCAAAATATCATGGTAAAGTCAAGCTACCCTTCAAGATATTCGAGGCGGGGCGAGTACACCGTTACGAGCCCAGCGGAAGCCTCTACGGGCTCCAGAGGGTTAGGGCGTTCACACAGGATGACGCACACATAATAACACCAGGCGATGAGGCAGCAGATCAGGTTTATAACGTCTTCGAGGAAATGATGCTTCTTCTTGAGAAGCTCTTCAACATGGAGTTGTCGGGGGAGAACGTTTCGCTAAGGCTGAGCGTCTCAGACCCGACTCTCATTGGAGTAGAGTTCATGGGGACCCCCGAAGAATGGAGGTCGGCCGACCCAGCTCTGGAGAATGCCGCTAAGAAGATTGCGAGAGACTACGGCATAGAATACTATCGCGGAGTGGGGGAGGCAGCCTTCTATGGGCCTAAGATAGACGTGATAATGAAGGTAGAGGAGTCAGGATTAGTCAAGGAGTGGCAGCTCGGAACAATACAGTTCGACTTCAACCTTCCGAGACGTTTTAAAATCTACGATGCAATACGAGAAATACATGGCGTGGAAAACGTCTTCATAATCCACAGAGCGTTGATGGGGTCTATAGAGAGGTTCCTGGGCACATACCTAGACGTGTATAAGGGGAGGCTGCCCTTCACACTGGCCCCGGTACAGTTCGCGATAGCCGCCATAACAACTGGAGACGAGGCCGTCGACGAGGAGATTAAATCCATGGCGGAGAAGCTGCATGAGAGGCTCCTAGCTGGAGGCTTCCGCTCCGGCGTGCTGGTAAGCGAGAAAACCAGGTTGTCCGGAGATGTAAGACGCGTCGAGTCCACTATAAAACCCGCAGTCATAGTCTACGTTGGAGCTAGAGAGGTGCGCGACAAGAAGCTAACCCTAGCCATCTACGATCATAAGGCCAAGCGCAGGAAGAGGATTAATGTAGAAGTCGACGAAGACAGCAGCCTGCTCGGGCTGGAGCCTGTCATAGATGAACTGGAGAGGGGAGTTAAGGAGCTAGCAGGATACCCTCCAAGGCTACCGGGGGATGTGAGCCACATGCTCTAAGCCTCAGTCAAACCTGGCTCCGCTCCTAACACCGGCTTCCACAATCTCTGAGACAACCTCCATGTCACACAGAGTGCTAAGCGCGACTGGTCTACCAAGCGTCGACACTTTACTAATAGCCTCTCTCAAGCATTGAGGGGAGGGAGAGGCTAGGACTATGTATGAGAGTCCACGCTGTGTAGCTCTAACAGCGTCCCTGATCTGGCGGAGAGACATATACTCCATTATGAAGCGCAGAGAGACGCTCCTAACCCTCCCCGAGCGTATCTTGTGTTCGATAGCATGGATATAGCTTACAGCGATTGCGCAGAGGTCTAACTTTACATCGGGCAGGCCTGCCACGACTGTGTAAGGGCACGAACTTTCTATCTCCCTAGAAGCCTCCGCGACTATGTCTCCTTTGACGTTTTTAGCCGCCATAACAGCGACGTAGATCTTTAAGCCTCCAATATTTAACTTGTAAAAGTTACTCTTTTTCCCGCTCAAATTCTCTCCTCTCCCATGGGAAGACGACCCAGCTTTCGGTAGAGCGTGCGTAATAGTCTGGTATGAAGTCCGTCCATGGTTTAATATACAATGTTGCGGTCTTCACCTCCTTAGGCATATAGGCGTTTACGACCTCTACTGCGAACTGCAGTGTTAGCCCGCTATCGCTAACATCGTCTACTATTAATACACGCTTTCCGGTTACGGGCAGTATAAGCGGCTGGCGAAGATATGGTCTCTCTCCTCTAATCCCCACTGACTTGTATAGTTTCACCTCTAACACTCCTATATCGTCAACGTTGATCTTATCGGCTAGGATTCTAGCCGGGATTATCCCTCCACGAAGTATGCCAACAATGACGTCGGGGTTGAAGCCGTCCGCTATGATTCGCTTCGATATTATATCTGTCATTTCATCTATGTCCTGCCAGGATACTAGTTCGACATCTACTCCTCCTCCATGGTTGACTGGGAGTATCACGATCTCCTTGGCTTTCCTGCCCTCGTAGAGCCTGTAGTCTACACCGTCTATGAATACTAGGTAGCCTGGTCTGGGGTTCCCGTCTTCGCCTATGACCTCCTTAAACCCAGCATACTCCTCTCTTAGACGTTTTAATGCATCTCTCCAATCGTCTGCTTCGACTTCAATCGAATCTTTCCCGCCAGTTATCTCTTTTAGGCTTGCAAGTAGTTTGACCCTGGGCACGATTTGCACCCGTAACTAGTTAACTGTAGAAGAGGCTTCTATAGCCTACATGGATCGCTCCTGGAGCTCCCTCTTTCTCTTCCTGTTAACTAGGTGGGTTATGTAGCCGGCTATCTGGTTTCTCAGCTTCTTACTCCTATATTCTATGAGTTCGCTTACAACCCTCTTATTGTGCTCAAAGTCTCCCGTGAATAGGTCGGGATATTTTTCCAGCAGTTTCCTAGCCGTCCTTTTCACGAGAGTGGTTCTTACCTTACCCATGCTTTCTCCCCCGTTAGCCTCCAGCCCTTCTAGGGGCCTATTAATCCTCTTTTGGAGCCACTCTAGCTGGCGAAAGGTTTATATATAAGTGGAGGTACCTTGGATTGCCGGAGCTGAAGGAGGAACGGGTG
>CAYRZG010000043.1:0-9775 GCA_964428695.1 uncultured Desulfurococcales archaeon | reverse complement strand
GCTAGGAGCCAATGGCCTCCGAGTATCCTGGCAGTCCAGGATAAGGCTAGTGGGGTTAGGGCTACAGCTAGTACTCGTCTTGGACTCACGCCTGAGGAGGCCAGATATGCGGCCGCCGAGACTGCGCCGACGATGCTTCCGGCTAGCAGTGAGACGGCGGCGCCTACCCCTCCAAGCACTGGTGTTAGCAACGGATATAGTAGTATCCTTGGAGTGTTAACTGCCAGGCCCAGGAGTATAGTGTCTCTAAGCCTGCCGGCCGCAAATAGAGCGTTCACTACCATGTATGCTATGTTTGTAAAGGGGACGCTGGTAGCCAGGATAGCTAGCACGGGGGATGCCTTAAGATATTCTCCGCCGAATAATAATAGTGCCAGCTCCGGCCCCGCGGAGAGCATTGCAGACGCTGGAGCTAGGAATGCGAGTGTTAGGGCAGAAGCCCTCTCGGCTATAATTATGCTCTCGCCTGGCCTCCTCCCCATATACGGTAGTATGGCCGCGCTAAAAGCGGCACTGGCTGCTACAAGCCCCTGCACTATAGCCTGAGCTATATAGTAATAGCCTGCATCTGCTGAGCCCAGATACCCGTAGACTACTAGCACGCCCATCCACGTCCCAACAGTGTGAAGAGCATTTGGGATCCACACACTGAGACCATCCCTCAACAGCTCTAGGAAGCGTCCAGGCCCAGCAACGAATCCATTTAGGAGAGCCCAAAGATAGTAGGCCATACCCCTGAGAATCATTGGGACGGAATAGGCTAGCGCCAGGGCAAACCAGCCCCCTGGGGCTGCTAGGGCCAGGGCTATCTTCGCCAAGTTGCCTACCAATGTAACGTAGAAGTCTAGCCGGAACGCGTAGCTAGCCAATATCAGTGACCTTGCTAGGAACGAGGCAGCATTAACCCCTGTGAGAAGGGCCGACGCCTCAAGCATGCTTGGAGTATAGCGTGAAAATCCCCCGGCAAATGCCAGGCCCAGCTGTAAGGCGGCGGCCACGGTCAGAGAAAACGCCACTATTATTGTCGATGACGCGAAGACCCTGCCGGCACACTTGGCGTCTCCCCGCCCGAGACAGTATGATGCCCGCCTTGAAACTGAATAGTTCTGGCCCAGCAGTGCCAAGCCCGCTATCAGAGTAGCTAGGCCCATGACGGTGGATGCCACGCCGACCGTTGAAGGACTAGTCCTGCGAGCAGCCAGTATCCAGAATCCGTAGCCGACTATAGCCTCCACTATATTGCCTATCATCAATAGGCTGCCGCCAGCTGCTACTCTTGAAGCCTCCCTCCCGGACGCCTCCTCCACCCGAGGAGAGGCTGGAGGGGCAAAGCATATTTCAAGAAGTAGCCGCCCGTCGCCGGGATGGCCTTGGCGGCGCTTGTAGCCCTGCTGCTGATGTATCCGGCGAAGAGAGATATCGTGGGTGGTAGGGAGATTAGAAGCTATCATACGATGACCGAGCTGTCCAGGGCTGGCGTGTTCAAGCCGGTGGTGGTCGTATCGCTCGATAAGGGCCCCTTATGGTCTGTTGGCGATGGGGGCGTGCTTGTCTTTAGGCCTAGGAGGCTTCTAGGCGTCCTAGCCTTCCCGCTGGCACCCTTCATAGTTGTCCTTGTAGCCCTCTCATACGGGTTCGGCACTATTGTCTATGTTCCCCACCCGCCTCCCATCGGGGTTAGGATGCTTGACGGTCTAGCAATGGTAGTGCTCTCGCTGGCCTCGAGGCTTGGGCTCATACGCTTGTGGGTTAACATCCATGACCCCTTCATTATCCAGAGGCTCTACACGAGGGGTTCCAAAGGGCCTACTCGGGGGGACAAGCTTGTAGAGCTTCTTGAGCCCACGCTGTTCGCGGGGGCACGTTACGCTACAGGGGCCAGTAGGTCTATAGCGCTCATGTACGAGCCTCTGCACGGTGGTAGGATCGGAGTATACTATGCCGGCGTTGACCCCACTATGGTTCCCGTCGCCAGGAGCGGTGGGAGAGACTGTATTGTAGGCTATACTGGGAGCCCGGGGGACGACGACCTGGACCTCGCCGTGGAGGCTGTGGGGAGGGTGGGGGGCAGGCTCCGGATATACACGTTGAAGGCCAAGAGCGTACCGATGGAGGGGCCTGTAGAGGTTGTAGAGGGCGTTAAGTATTCCGATTTCCCACGCGTTGCGCGAGAGGTGGACGTGTTCATCCTGCCCAGAAGGCCTAACCCTCTATCAAAGACTACCATGCCCAACAAGTACCCGTTATATCTTGCCAGCGGCAGGCCGGTGGCGGCCTCAGCGACTCCCGAAATAATGCTATACACGATGATAGCCTCGAAGTGGTGCGGGTGGCCAGCCCACCTGAGAATAGCCCGGGGAGGCCTCAGCGAGGCCCTGGAGGAGGCCTGCAGGCTACCGGACAATCCCGAGTACGGCGAGTGCATGGCGGTGAACCTGTCTTGGAGGGAAAACCTGAGAAGAGCGATGGAGGAAGCCGGTATACCAGCCCGGTGGAGTTAGCCAAGAGTATAGCGGAGACGCTGGCCTGCAGGTTCCTGGCCGAAGGCGGAATAGTCCAGGACCCGGGCTTCGCCGGCTTCGAGAGACACGAGCTTAGAGCGAGGGCTTTCACAGCCGCCACGCTCTCCCTAGTGGAATCATGGCGCCTGCCCTGCGGGGTAGACTCTCATGATGCGGCTAGGAAGCTACTAGAATCGATTTGGAGGGCCCTAGACCCTCCCCTGTGGGCGGGGTCGGCGAGCGCCTCGGCTTTCATAGCAGCCTTCTCACTAGAGGCTGCGCTAGCCCTCGGAGCTAGGATCCCCGACAGGGTTTCCGAGACTATTCGCCTCCAGGCTAGAACCGTACACGTTCCCAACCAGGAGGCGATAAACGCCTACGGTATCCTACTCTACCATAGAGCTACCGGGTCCCCTTGGGCCCTAGAAGCAGCTGCCCGCAAGGTTGAAGCGTTACGCAGGCTGGCCGGGAGAGGGCTACTCCGAGAACCCTGGGGGGACGCGCCGGCATACAATGGTGTGGCGTCATGGATACTGTCTCTCATGGAGGACGACCTTCCCCAGGCAGGGATCTTGTCATCGCAGCTAGCTAGGCTCCTGGCAGGTCTAGCCGCCTGGGAGGGCCCCCCGTCACTGCCGGGGAGAAGCTCGTACTTCTCATTCACAGTTCCAAGCCTGGCCGCCGCTTATGCCGCTGAATCCCGCCGCGGCCTAGAGTGGCTCTCGACGGTGGCGGTCAGGCTAGTATCATTTTTCGCCTCAAACTACATGCGAGACGACCCGTTGCCGGCGAAGAACCTTTTGGGCAAGACGCTGATTAGAGAGTATGGTGTGAGAGAGGTCTACGCCGCCTGGGCTGCTAGAGCCCTTTTAGATGCAGCAGTACAGCCGTCCGGCGAGCCACCTAGCTCGGGCGTCTCGGCTACATGCGAGTATGTAAGCTCCTGGCGCCCAGGTAGCGTGTCGTCGGCGAGTGTGAGGGGTTATGCATTCTTCGACAATTATAGTCCGCCGTGCACACTGTCCCTCGCGTTGAAGGATTCCCAAATGCTAGCATTGCCGATCACGACATGCTTATCTTCATCCGAGACGACCCCAATGGCCTATGTCAACGGCGTTGCTGCCGCGCCGCATAGATGGTCGTGGGGGTGGACGGCCGGAGGGGAGTCGTATGAGTGTAGAGCCTATGTTGCCGGCGACGGCTGGAGTGTCGCGAGAATACTAACAGGCGTCCCAGCTGGAGTGGCTATAGTCGACACGGCGGGATCCGATAGGGTCAACACGATAGTATACATCCGAGACCTGGAGGGGGTCGAAATTCGCCCCAAGCCTTTGCGACGCTGGCGGGTGGAGACGCAGGCTGGCATCTCCTGGGCTCTACTACTTCCAGGAGGCAGTGCTCTCATAAGCTGGGGTGATAGCCCCCCTGCGCCTACGAAACCCCGCCTCCGAGTGATGGCGTTGAAGGCCAGGCTACACAGGCTAGCGTTTACAGCCAGGTACTCGGCTTACATTAGGATGGGCAGGGTAAAGGTTTAGCCCCCTGGAAGCAGCCGGCCTTGGAAGCAGGGCGCATAGTATTGGTGGGCTTCGAACGTATAGCCGTGGTTGGGCTCGGATACGTTGGATTCCCTGCCGCCGTCTCGTTCGCTCTTAGAGGCCTCATTGTTGCGGGAATAGATGTTGACAAGTCTAAGGTCGACAGCATTAATGGTGGGAGGTGCCCGAGCGAGGAGCAGGCCGTCTGCGAGGCGTACTTTAAGGCTTGGAGTAGCGGGAGGCTAAAGGCATATTCCAGTTACGACCCTATTAGAGAGGCTGACGCAATCATCTTCGCCCTCCCGACCCCTGTGAAGCGCGGGGTTGTGGATCTATCGATCCTCGAGAGTGCGGTCGAGAGGGCCGCGGGACTGTTGAAGAGGGGGGTGCTAGTCTCGATTGAATCAACGGTCCCGCCTGGCACGACTAGAAGGTTGGCGTCAAGAATAGAGGAGATCACAGGATTTAGGCTTGGCCGGGACTTCTACATGGTACACGTGCCCGAGAGAATAGCGCCTGGCAAGAGCTTGGAGGAGATGGCCGCCATCCCGAGGATCGTGGGAGGCTTGGACGAAGCCTCGACAAGGCTGGGTCTAGAGCTATACTCGGTCGTGAACTCCTCCCCGATACCCGCAACCGCCGAGGAGGCGGAGTTGAGCAAGCTAGTGGAGAACTCTTATAGGGACCTCAACATAGCATTCGCGAACTTCATAGCATTGACAGCCGAGAGGGTCGGGGTAGACGCGTGGCACGTCATTAGGCTGGCAAACAGTCATCCCAGAGTCAACGTGCACCTCCCCGGAGCTGGAGTCGGGGGCCCCTGCCTCACCAAAGACCCCTACATGCTGGCTAATGTGGGAGCTTCGATTCCAGGCTCGGAACTGCTCACCTTGGCGAGGATTGTAAACGATCTCATGCCATGGCACATGGTGGAGCTAACCCTAAAGGCACTCGGAGATCACGGCATCGAGGTTAGTGGGGCCCGCGTTACAGTATTAGGCTCCGCGTACAAGGGTGGGATTGGAGACACTAGGGCCTCCCCCTCCGAGAGGATTGTTAGGGGCCTCTTAGGCTATGGAGCCAGGGTCGTAGTTAGCGACCCGTACACTAGCGAATCATACGGGGCCGAGTACACTCGGGACCCGTACGATGCCGTCCGGGGGGCAGACGCTATAGTGGTTGCAACCGATCACCCCGAGTATAGAAGCCTCGACTGGCATAGGGTGGCCAGACTTGCTAGGACACCCATCCTTGTCGACGGCAGGCGCGTCGTGGAACCCGAGGAGGCTGAGAGTGCGGGCCTCCACTACTACGGCGTGGGATATCCAAGGTGAGCACTGTTGGCCGAGATAGTCGTAGTAGTCGGTACTAGGCCCGAGATAATCAAGATGGCCCCTGTCATGAAGGCCCTTGACGATATGGGTTTAGAGTATAGGTTCATCCACACCGGCCAACACTACGATTACAATATGAGCCGCCTTTTCATCGAGCAACTTGGATTGCGGGAGCCAGACAAGAGCTTCGAGCTGACGTCCAGTAACCCAGCAGGCCAGATAGGAGAGATGATGATCAAACTCGAGGAGACGCTAGCAGACGTTAAGAAGGGTGTCATGATCATACAAGGTGACACTAACACAATGCTAGCCGCAGGGTTGACAGCGGTAAAGCTAGGACTTAGACTGGGCCACGTGGAGGCGGGGCTGAGAAGTTTCGACTGGAGAATGCCCGAGGAACATAATAGGAGGATGATAGACCATGTCTCAGACTACCTGTTCGCTCCCACGAGGCTATCGGCTAGAAACCTGCAGGAAGAGCACGTCTGGGGAACCATACTTGTTACGGGCAATACTGTTATAGATGCGATCGACCTTTACAAGGACCGCGTGGTAGAGGTTGAGGATAGCGTCGTTGAGATGGCTGGGTTCACGGAGTACGCACTGGTTACATTCCACCGCCGAGAGAACGTAGACGACCCCAAGACGCTGAGAGACCTGGTAAGGGTAGTGTTGGAGTCGCCTATCCCGGTCGTGTTCCCCGTGCATCCCAGAACTAGAGCGAGACTGGCCGAGCAGGGGCTACTAGATAGGCTGGTTGAAGCTAGGCACGTCAGAATCCTAGAGCCTCTGGGCTACTTCGAATTTCTAGCGCTGATGAGGAATGCGAAAGTAATACTTACAGACTCGGGGGGCGTACAGGAGGAGGCTACCCACCCCATGATACGGAGGCCGGTACTTATCCTTAGGACTAGCACTGAGAGGCCGGAGGCGATTAGAGCAGGCTTCGCCAGGCTAGTGGGAACCACCCCCCTAGTGGTACTGTCGGCCCTCGAGCAGCTGCTGGAGGACCCTCCTAGGCTGCCGGAGAAGAGCCCGTTCGGCGACGGTAAAGCTGGCGTTAGGATAGCCTCGTTTATAGCGGATAATCTCTAGTCCTCAACTCGTCTAAGCTCGAAGACCACATTCCCGCCACGCGTTCTCGGCGGGCCCGGGTCGGGGCAGGACACATAGCCAGCGTCATCCTCTTCTCCTATGCCAAGCTGTCTAGCACTAGCACCCCTTGCCATGGCGTATGCGAGTGTCGACATCGCTAGGAACGCGTGTATGCAGACAGGCTTCTCGCCACGCAGCAGGAACCGGTCGAGTTCGAAGCAGTCTCCTGGCTTGTAGCCAGCGGCACAGTAGCCTCTAACCTCCTTCACACATATCCGGATTCTGGCCAAACGCCGGCCACCGGCCATGTCTCGGGAGAACACGGTTATAGGCTTGGGTACGATTCGATCGGGTGGGGCCTCTCTTGGAGTGGGCGGCTGTGTTGATTGCAGCTTTGCTAGCGTCGGCCCAGTTCTACGGAGAGGTACACAGTGTGCTGGTCGAGCTTGAGGGAAAGGACCCAGGAGACCCCCATTACAGGAGGGCTGTGGAGCTGTTGAACGAGGCGATCGACGCCTACGAGTCCGGAGATTATGGTTTGGCGTCTAGCCTGTTGGAAGAGGCGAGGTCTGAAGCCCTGCTGGCGTCGGGCTCGCACAGCAGGGTGCTTATGGCGGTAGCTGTTTTCACCGCTAGCCTGGCCCTTGGCATAATCATACCGTTGGCCGCTATAGTCGCCTGGTATTGGACTCGAAGAGACTGGGTAGTGGAAGAGGGGTAGGAGGTTGAGGTTTGACGGGGAGGTTAGGGCGTTCATAGCGGCGGCCTCCATCATAGTTGGCGTAGTCGCCGCCTACGCTGTCTTCTACGATAGTGGCACGCTAGTCCTCGCAGTTTTGGGTGACAGGGGCGAGCTTGGAGGTTACCCTGCAAGGGTCTACGAGGGGGGTATAGTGGAGTTTAAGCTGCTAGTAGAGAACGGCGCAGGGACCCCGGGCCTGTTCGAGGTGAGGGCCTATAAGGGGTGCTCTCCCCGGGCCGAGGGGGACCCTGTGTGGCAGAAGGCTTTCGTCGCCGCTCCCGGCGACAGTATCATGCTAGACTATAAGGGGGTCGCTGGCGGGAGCGGGTGTAGCAGGGAGTATGTCGTCTTCCGACTGTACGAGTATAGCAGTGGAGGGTGGAGCTATGCTGGGAGGGAGGTCTACGTCTCCTACACGGTGGTGCCTCTAGGTGGAGGGGTTGGCGGCTAGAAGGCTCAGGGATTACGTGGCCGGCAGGGGTGTCGCCCGGCTAGCTCGTCTGGTGAGACTCTACGACTTGTGGGTTGAGGGTAAGCTTAGACTCCGGGACCCCAACCCGCCGAGGAGCTGGGGGGAGGCCTTGGCCCGGCCCGACTATAGCCTCTGGCTGTACGCTGTCGTCACGCTAAGCCTTGGAGGGGCGGCCCTCACCACAATGGGAGCACCGCTCCCCCTAAGGGTCCCGGCCGCGGGGCTTCTAGTGTTCGTCCTGCCCGGATATTCGCTCGTCCGCCTAGCATTCCCCAATGCCAGCCTTAGGCCTGTTGAGGAGCTGGCCCTCTCGATGGCTTCCAGCGTCGCCATCGCCGCCTTCACCGGGCTAGTTTTAAACTACACGCTAGGGATAAGCCTCGAGGCTACAGCATACAGCTTAGCGCTGGAATCGACCGCATTGTCTATGGCGGCACACTATAGGTGGTGGCGGCGTGGACTCGCCTAGGGAGTGGAGGCTAGCATCCCTGGCAGCATCCGCAGGCGTGGTAACCGCAGTCGCTGGCGACATGTTTAGGGACACGCTCCACAGGCTAGCATCACTCGCGTTGATGGACGAGTACAGCTACCTTATCCCCCTCTCCCTCGTACTAGCGGCCCTAATCTTCGTGGCCCTCGGCGAGTCAATCATAGGGCCTAGGCCGACCGTTGGAAGAGTCATCGGCATAGCGTTATATTCGAGTGTGAGCGCCACCCTCTACATTCTGGCCGGCGTCGACCCGGAGTATGCTCTCCAGTACAGGAGCGCCGCCTTCGCCCTGCTTCTCGCGGCCATAATACTCTCCGTACTACAGTTTGCAGGGAGACACAATCTAATAGTACTGGCGTCTCTCGCCCTCATCATACCACCTCCTATAAGCTGGCTCTCCGAGGTGGCGAGACGCCTGGCTCCTATAATAGCCAAGATAGCCTCCATGATCACCGGTGCCGAGTATGTCTCCGCCAACGGGAGGGTCCTCCTAATAGTAGACTCGCCTGGCGGGCAGGTTTCACTAGAGATTGCGAGAGCCTGCACCGGGATAGTGAGTTCAAGCAGCATCATAGCAATCGCCCCACTCATAGCATACTATGCTGGAGCCTCGAGAGTATCGAGGCCCAGGAAGGTGGCGGCGGCGCTAGCCTCGATATCGGTCGCCCTAGCAGTGTCCTTCGCTGGAAACCTCGCCAGAATAATCATGATGGTTAGAGCCGCCCAGGCCGAGGGGTTGGAGGCTGCGCTGAAAATATTCCACTCAACACCCGCGCCAGTATACTCGGCGCTCGCAGTCATAGCAGCATTCCTAGTTTTGAGGAGGCTAGCCGGCAGGGTTGACCTTGCCCCGCGCGGAGGGCCCAGGATGCATGTATCTCGAGCCATTATTGGGCTCCTCGCCATATCAGTGGTTTTGATAGCCTACAGTGCGGTAGCCCAGTCTGGAAACGTCGCGGTGGGGCCGACACTATCACCTAGTGCACCGGCCCTGTCTAGCATTATCGGGGACCCAGCCTTCGTGATAGCTAAGGCGACGGGAGCCCAGCTACTTAACGCCGTGGACAGGCAGGACCTCAGATGGCTTCTAGGCTCCAGTAAGGTCGTATTATTCCGAGTCAACTATGAGGGGGTCCCCCTAACAGGTTACGTTGAGGTCGCTGATAGCCAGGCGAGGTTCCACGCCTGGCACTTGTGCCTCGAGGCCCAAGGCTACACGGTTAAGGAGATATGGTCGATTGGCAGCGACGACCTGAGACTATACCAGGTCAGGTATACTAGTGGTGTGAGAGACAGGCTAATCCTCTACACTATCATACCTGTGGAGGCCGACGCTGGCGGTAGCAGGGTCACAGTATACCTGCGTGTCAGCGTCGCCCTACTAGCCTCCCAGGCGAGGGAATATGAGGCTGCCATAGACTTCCTTTCCCAAGCCTACTATAGTCTCGCAACCTCCCAGGCAGGCGGAGAGACAGGCCAGACGGGCATATTGGAGAAGCTCGTGACCATAGACTATGGACTGGTGCTAGCAGGCCTCGGCTACACTGGCCTAAACCTGGCTGTATTCGCATATAACCGTAGGAGGGGCAAGAGGCCTGCCTGG
>CAYRZG010000042.1:0-10114 GCA_964428695.1 uncultured Desulfurococcales archaeon | reverse complement strand
TTGTAAGGCTCGGAGTTGAAATCGAAGACCCAGAGTACATTAGGATATACGTGAACCAGGAGATAGCGCCTGGAGGATACTGGTGGCTCTTCCCCAAGTCTCGCACTGTTGCGAACATTGGACTCGGTGTTCAGGGTGGACGTGGCTACCCCCACCCGAAGAAGATATATGATGAGGTGTTGATGAAGAGGCCCGACGTGGGGAGCCAGCAGGAGGTATACGCTGACGCCGGCGCAGCCGTGCCTACGAGGAGGCCTGCTAACACGCTAGTATGGGATAACTTCATAGGTATAGGGGACAACGGGTTCACAGTCAACCCTGTCCATGGCGGTGGCATGGGATATGCTATGACGGCCGCGAACTATGCGGCTAAAGCCATAGTGAAGGCGTTCGAGGAGGGAGACTTCTCCAGGAGGGGGCCCCTCTGGCAGCTGAACCTAGACTATATGAGGGGCCTGGGAGCCAAGCAGGCTGGCCTAGACATATTCCGCATCTACCTGCAGGAGCTTTCAAACGACGACATTGAGTGGGGGCTGAAGAGCGGCATTATGGACGCGGCGGGCGCATATGAGACTAGCGTGAAGGGTGAGCTGTCAGCGAACCTCTCGGCCCTAGACAAGCTGAGAATACTCATAAGGGGAATCGGGAGGCCCCTCAAGCTCCTCGAGCTGAAGAAGGTTGCAGACTATATGAAAAAGGCTAAGCAGCTATACCAGGAGTACCCCGAAAACCCTGATGAGCTGCCGAAGTGGGTGGAGAGGGTGGAGGCCCTCTACAAGGAGTATAAGAGTGAGCTGGGAGTCACCTGGTAGGGGCTAGCCTCACCACCATAACATAGGCGTCTTCACCGTCACGGTAATAGTAGGGTATCCTCCTCACAATTTTGAATCCGAACCTCCTATACAGTCTTATAGCAGGCTCATTGGAAACCCTAACCTCCAGGTAGACAGACTCAGCCCTGTAGACGTCCCTCATGACCTCGAGGGTCCTCCTCAGCAGGGCCGAGCCTATACCGCGCCCCCTGTACTCTCTAAGCACTGCTATGGACACGAGGTGGCCCACCTTCCTCGGGGCTGTTATGCTTATTCCGGGCAGCGGCTTGCCCGACTCATCGACCAGGCCCAAGAGTGCGGGGTCGGCGGTCTCCTCTACTCGGCTCATAGCATAGCCTACTATGACTCCGTCGACCTCGGCTACAAGGAATGCTTCCGGCCAGTTATCGAGGAGATACTTGTAGAAACCGTACCAGTAGTTTTCCGGAAGGCTCCTCAGGTTAACGTTCATGACGGCTGGAATGTCTTCGTCCCTGGCCCTCCTAATAATATAGTAGCCCTGCGCCGTGCTCTCGGACTGCAATCTCTACCCCCAATATCTCCAGTAGAGCCTGAGCCACATAATTATTGGGTCTACACCTCCAGTCGCCCTCGGGGGAATGCGGCGGTGGAAACACATCCTTCGAAGGAGATAGTCGGCAAGGTGAACAGTTATCTCGCGGGGCATTGCATAGTCGTCGGGGTTACCGGTAGCGTGTCCCTATACCGGTCGCTCGACCTCGCACGCTGGCTTATGAGGAGGGGTGCCAGGGTACGCGTGGTAATGACCAGGGCTGCAGCTAGCCTCGTATCACCGCAGATGTTCGAGTGGGCTACTGGGGAACCCGTAGTCGTGGATATCAGCGGGCGTATCGAGCATGTAGAATATGCTAAATGGTGCGACGCTATGGTAGTGGCCCCTGCAACCCTGTCCACTATGGCTAAGATAGCCTTTGGCGTGACGGATAACAGTGTAGCATTGACGGCGGTAGCCATGAGGGGCGAGTCTAAACCCGTCCTAATAGTGCCCGCCATGCATGGAAACATGGCTGAGAGCCCAGCCTACAAGGAGGCGGTCTCAAAGCTGGTAGGGCAGGGATACAGTCTCATACCGCCCAAAGTCGAGAATGGTGTCGCAAAGTATCCCGACGTGTGGCTCGTAGGCCGGGTTACGGCGGCCCTAGCCTCGAGGGGGAGGGATCTCGAAGGTGCTAGAGTCCTTGTGATGGCGGGGGCTACTAGGGAGTGGATAGACGAGGTCCGCTTCATATCAAACCCTAGCAGCGGGTTCATGGGGATAGACCTGGCCGTGGAAGCGTGGGCCCGGGGCGCCCACGTGGACCTGGTGTATGGCCATGTCGAGCACCCGCTGCCGCATGTCGTGAGCCTCCACAGTGTGGAGACCACTGAGGAGATGGCGGAGAAGGTTAGAATACTATCGAGTAGAGGGTACGACATAGTGGTGGCAGCCGCTGCTCCCGCAGATTTTAGGCCGGCCAAGAGGGTCGAGGGGAAGATTAGGAGCGGCGTGAAGATAACGTTGGAGTTGGAGCCTACTCCCAAGGTAATAGAGGAGCTGAGGGCTAAGCCTGGGGTGCTCGTGGCATTCGCGGCCGAGGCCGCGGGTAGCCTAGAGGAGCTGGAAGCCTCAGCGAGGGAGAAGATGGACAAATATGGAGCCTCCATAGTGGTCGCTAATAGGGTTGGACGCAGGCTAGACGTTGGCTTCTCCTCGGATAAGCTGGAGGCCCTCCTACTCTGGAAGTCTAGGGGGAAGGTATACGTGGAGAGGGTTGGAAGGATTAGTAAGGAGGAGCTTTCAAGACAAATTATCGACACCGCCCTCTCTATAAGTGTGGGGTGACTCTCAGTGGCGAGGATAACACTTGAAGACGTTGTAAGGTTAGACTATGACAGGGTTGCTGGTGAGATCGGAGAGTTCCTACGGGCCAAGCTGGAGGAGGCAGGAGCTAAGGGGTACGTTATAGGCATAAGCGGGGGCGTCGACTCTGCAACCACGTTCTTCCTGGCTGTGAAGAGTGTCGGCGCAGAGAGGGTGCTCCCTCTCATAATGCCTGACAGCGAGGTAACGCCGAGGGAGGATGTTGAAGATGCTAAGGAGCTGGCCAGGCTCGCCGGCCTAAACCCCCACGTTATCGACATTGCCCCCATTGTCAGGGTCTACACTTCAACCATACCCATCTATGAGGGTAGCGAGTACGACAGGGTCCCCACGGGTAACCTGAGGGCTAGGATTAGGATGAGCCTCCTCTACTACTATGCTAACAAGCTGGATCTGCTAGTTCTGGGTACTGGGGATAGGAGCGAGATCCTCATAGGCTACTTCACCAAGTATGGTGACGGCGGCGTTGACCTGCTACCTATCGGTATACTCTACAAGAGCCAGGTGAGAAGGCTCGCGGTAAAACTGGGCGTCCCCGAGAGGGTGGCGTTCAAGCCCAGCAGCCCGAGGCTCTGGCCTGGGCAGACGGCTGAGGGCGAGCTGGGAGTCAGCTACGACCAGGTAGACCTTGTGTTATACGCGGTCTTCGACCTGGGCATGGACCCCTCGGAGGTTCCCGAAGCGACAGGCGTCTCGGAGGCGGTTGTTGAGAGGGTGATGGACATGTATAGGAGGAGCGAGCATAAGAGGAACCCGCCGCCCACGCCGCCGCTGGATATCGTGAGGAGGGCGAGAGGATCATAATGTGGTGTGCGTCGTCCCCGCACCATATTACGGCGTTCTTCTCGCCAGCCCGCTCTAGGGACCCGTACAGGTCTGGCTCCATAGGTGCAGGGGTAGCTGTGGAGCCGAGGCTGGCGGCGTGCATGAAGATCGGTGGGAGCACTCCGAGCATAGTGTATAGGGTGGCCGGCCTACTCGGCTCCCCGGGCCTTGCCGAGAGGGTCTCCCTACGAACGCCTCTCCCGCCGGGTAGAGGGTATGCGGTGAGCGCCGCTACAGCCATAGCGGCGTCTCTGGTCATGGCCGCCTCCATGGGCTATGGGGTCATGCGAGCCTATCGCATAGCGCATGCGGCCGAAGTATTGGAGTCTAGCGGCCTGGGCGACGTGCTAGCAGTATCGTGCGGCGTCGGAGTGGTCGTCAGGCTCACACCCGGCCCCCCGGGGGTAGGAGAGGTCGAATGCTTCCAACTGCCTGGGAGCGTCTCCCTCCTAACGGTAGACGGGCCCCCCATGCATACTAGAAGGCTGCTCGCCAGCCTAGGCGAGGAGGCGTGGAGGCTCGCCGAGCGGCTCGTGAAACGGCTATCATCGCGTGGAGGGTTCATGGAGTTCGTGGAGGCGGCGGAGGAGTTCTCCAAGACTACAGGCATGATAAGGTGGCCGCTAGGCCGGGACCCGCCGAGGGTGCCGGGGCAGGTGGGCGTCTACGCCAAGAAGAGCGTCATTGTCTACATTGTAGAGAGGCAGCTGGTCGGAGACGCGGTGGAGAAGCTTAGGGCTGAGGGGTTGGAGCCTAGACTATTAGAGCCCTCCAAGGGCCCCCCAACAGTATGGTGGACGTGATGGGCCACGAGATCCCCAGGTCCCACCCTAGATACCACTCCCTGCTTATAAGGGAGAGGCTCGTCGAAGGGTTTAACAAGGGGCTCGTAGTCCCCCAGGGCCTCATAGCTCATGGCAGGGGGGAGGCTTTCGACTACATCCTGGGAGAGAAGACACACGAATTCGCATTGCGCGCTGAGAGGGCGGCGGTTGCATCGATTATCCTAGCCTCAAAGCCTGTGATTTCGGTAAATGGCAACTATGCCGCGCTGGCCGCAGAGGAGATAGCGAGGCTCGCCGAGGCAACGGGCGCCCTTGTGGAGGTTAACCTCTTCTATAGGAGTGAGGAGAGGGTGCGTAGGATATACGAGCACCTAAGAGACCATGGGGTCCCGAACCTCCTTCCGCCGGACTGTGAGAAGACCCGTGTCCCGGGCCTCGAGAGCCCCCGTGGTATAGTCTGCGTCGATGGCATCGCCTCGGCCGACTTCATATTGTTGGCCATAGAGGATGGCGATAGGACAGAGGCCCTGGTAGCATGGGGTAAGAGGGTGGCGGCCATAGACCTCAACCCGTTCAGCAGGACAGCTCAGAAGGCCCACATTACTATAGTGGATGAGGCGATACGGGCTACTAGGAACATGGTTGAGATAGCGTCCTCCATGAGCCCGGAGGAGGCTAGGAGGGTACTGGACGACTACTCTAATAGTGAGGTTCTAAGGGAAGCGTTCAGGGCTATGTTGGAGAGGCTCTCCTATGCGGCCTCTAAGGGTGTGCTGTGAGGCCCAGCTCTGCCTGGGCCCTGCGGCCGCCTCCTCGGCCATCTCCAGTATATCCTCTGCGAGGGATATCTCGTCTGCGAGCTCATCCGGGTATTCCGAGCGCGCCTCCTCGAGCCACTTGACTAGGAGTGGCAGGTCTTCGAAGGCTAGCCTCCTAAGCCTCTCGAGGTCGACGCGGGTGAGCCTCCTCCTTTGAAGCGTCCTCTGGAGGAATTCTAGCATCGAGTGCGGGTTGAGGCTGTAGAATTGTATCCTCAACAGTTTCAGCCGGGGGTCGTCATCGCCTCCCGCCTCTTCTCCTAGATAGTCTCGGAGGGCTTCTTCGACTATGCGCCTGTCTACTATCCTCCACCAGTGTTGGCCGCTCGTCTTGTACGTGGTCTCGATTACGCCGTACTCTCGCTCCAGGATGGAGAGGAGGGGGGCGGGGTTGTATGAGAAGCCCATTCTAGCGAGGGCTGCCTTCACTCCCTTGAAGTCGAAGTCTCCGGGGGCCGGGCGCCTGGCTCTTCTAGAGGCCTCTAGGATGGCCCTGAGCACCATCACGGCCCTGTCGCCGTAGCGTGCTATGAACTCCTCTATAGGGTGCAAACCCGGCCCCCGGCGGAGGTGTGGGGGCGGCGGGATATAGCGGGATTCCACGGGTATACCTTGGTGGGGTTCCCCTGGACAAAACACTACAATAATCAACGCCCCCTCCCGGAGGCTTCTCCGGTGGAAGCTTGGCCGGCGCCGCCATCGTGGCTAGGGGTGTCTGGAAGAGGCTCGGGGGTAGACCGGTACTCCGCGGCGTAGACCTGGAAGTGCCGAAGGGTAGCGTTACAGTATTGGCTGGACCCAACGGTGCTGGGAAGACGACGCTTATCCGGGTAATACTGGGCCTTTACAGGCGGGACTCTGGTAGTGTCGAGGTGCTAGGCCGGGACCCGCAGGGGGATCCCAGCCTCTATACTCGCGTAGGCTATCTCCCCGAAGACGCCGAGCCCTACGAGAGGCTGACGGGATACGAGAACCTACTCTTCTACGCCAGGCTATATGCTTCGAGGGGAGGCTGGAGCGTCGAGGAGCTCGTCGAGAGGGCGGTCGAGGTCTCCGGGCTGGACCGGGAGGCGCTCTCCAGGAGGGCCTCGACCTACAGTAAGGGTATGAGGCGCCGCCTCCTCCTGGCTGCATCCGTGATGCACATGCCAAGCCTGGCAGTGTTGGACGAGCCGACCAGCGGGCTCGACGTCTTCTCAGCCCACCGTGTTAGGGGGATCGTGAGGGGCCTGGCCGAGAGGGGTCTAACTGTCCTTCTAACCACGCACAACCTCCTGGAGGCCGGCCTCGTAGCGGATAGGGTGGCTTTCATGGTTGACGGCAGGATAGTATTTCAGGGTAGGGTGGAGGAGGCGCTGGCCAAGTATAATGCGGGGGACCTCGAGGAGGCTTTCGTTAAAGCCGCGGGTGGGAGGGTTGATTAGGATCATACTATGGAAGGAGCTGGTGGACCTGTCGAGGGACTGGAGGACCCTAGCCTCGGTGGTCCTCCTCCCCATGCTTGGCCTGCCCGGCCTCGCCCTCCTCTCGGGGGCCCTCTCCTCTACGCAGCAGGTGTCGGTCGCCATCGTCTCTGAGGACCCAGGAGCGCTAGGGTTTGCGGAGGAGCTTGCCGGGAGGCTGGAGTCAATCCTGGAGAGTAGAGGGTTTAACGCCAGGGTGGCCGTGTCCGCCTCCCAGGTTGACGTTGCAGGATATGATCTCGTCGCTGTGCTCCCTAGGGGGTTCGCCGCGAACCTCTCCAGGCTAGATGGGACGGCGGTGATAGTTGTAAGCTCGAGCCTGGGCCAGGCTGGAGACGCGGCGCTGGCCGCCCTTAATGATGCCGTGTCGAGTCTCTCGTCGAGGATTGTTGTTGCCAGGGTCTCGGAGCTGGCTAGCATGGCCGGCGTGGAGGTAGATGCGGAGGGGCTGCTCACCCCTCTAACCGTGAGGGTGGGCTACCATACTGCCTCGGGCGCTCCGGCCTCGGAGGAGCAGGCTCTGGCCGCCTATACTGCCAGGATTCTAGAGTTCGCCCTCTTCTTCGTAGCCAACCCGGCCATAGTCTATATGGCTGACAGTATAGTCGGGGAGAGGGAGAGGAGGACTATCGAGAAGCTCCTAGTATCCCCTGTGGGTCGCGGGGAGATATTGGCAGGCAAGATGGCCGCCGCCTCCATCCTGGGGCTAGCTTCTAGCCTCGTCGACTCCCTGGGTGTCGTAGCATTCTTCTACCTGTCCGGAGTCCCTCTCGAGGCAACACCGGGCCTCGCGGCGGTGTGGTTTGCCGTCGCACTACTGCTTGTAGCGGCTACAAGCTCCCTAGTGGCCGCCGTATCGGCTAGGAGTCAGAGTGTAAGGGGAGCCCAGAACGCCTCCTTCCTAGTTGTCATGGCGGCTCTAGCAGTCTACTTCGCCGCCCTGACAGTCGACCTAACCAGGCTTCCGACCCTCGTCTCCCTACTCCTCCAGGCCCTCCCCTTCACCCACGCCGCCCTTGCGGTCCACTATTATGCAATCGGGGTCCCGGGCAGGGCTGTGCTCCACGCCGGAGTGCTCCTAGCCTACACGGTAGCGTTGGCATACCTGGCTTTGAGATCGTTCGACAGTGAGAGGCTCCTGGCCTCAAAGTAGAAGGGCTCGGAAGGTTAATCCCACGCCATCGCCCGCCCTCCCGGGCGGGCTGGCGAGACCGCTATCCTCCTCACAGCCCCGCCCCGGCCGTGTGGCCGTGGGAGGGTTAAAGCCTGACCCTGTTGAAGGTTAGGATCCTCACTATTTCGAGGATGAGGCGTTTCAACCCAGCCAGGGGTCCCCGGCTCGAGTAGTCCTCGTAGACCCTCCTCCAGTCTATGAGGAAGATTATCGCCGTGACCACGACCGCCCCCACGAACATTCCCGCTATGAAGAGGCCCAGCTGCCCCGACTCCACCCCAACCCCGCCCGAGGGGGTTACGCCGAAGAGCTTCTCGAACAGGCTCCTATAGGCTCGGCCTAGGAAGTATGCTAGGGCTGTCTGGGCTATCTTCCCCGCTATGACTGCGGCGGCGAAGCTTGCGAGCTTGTAGCCTGTGGCTCCGAGGGGTATGTAGAGGACGTCGTCTGGGAGGGGTAGTGCGGCGAACAGGAATACTAGTATGAGGAGGCTGCTCCCAGCCCTGTCGAGGAGCCAGCGTGCCTCCTCCCTCTTCCTCCTAAGCGACTCGCTGAAGCCCGTGAGGGTCCTGGAGGCTAGGAAGACCGCCACCTTGCCCAAGCCCGCCCCTACTCCGGCGGCGACTATTGCCAGGGCCCCGCGGGCCGGGTCGTCTACCACAGCGGCGTATGTTCCGACGAAGGCCAGGTATAGTGCGGGGAAGCCGGGGATAAGGTTGCTTACGAATGCGGCGGCGAACAGGCCCGCGGGCCCGTACTCGTTCAGCTTGTTCAACAGTTCGACCACGTCCACCCTCGCAGCACCCCACGGGCTGGGCGGGGGTTCCGATCGCTCCAGACCATCCACACGGGGCCGCTGGCGGCCCTCGGAACGTCCCTGCCTCTACATCCCCCTGGTGAAACGCATAATGGCCTGTGAAGGGATTATATTCTAGTGGGAAGTACCGCCTTGTCGACCGCCCCCGTTTTCGACGCCCTCTGGGACAGGTATGACTCCTGGTATGAGCGTCACCCCGCCCTTGCTAGGAGCGAGCTGGAGACCGTAAGGGCGGCCCTGGCAGGCCTTGGCGGGCCGTGTGTCGAGGTCGGCGTCGGCACGGGCTGGTTCGCCTCCAGGCTCGGATGCGCGGTGGGCGTGGATCCAAGCATTGCTATGCTTAGAGTCGCCAGGGCTAGGGGCGTGGAGCCTATCGTGGGCAGGGCGGAAAGCCTGCCCCTGGCATCGTCTACTATAGCGACCATACTCATGGTTGTAACACTCTGCTTCGTAGACGACCCTGAAACATCGATAGCAGAGGCTGCCAGGGTTCTAGAGCCTGGCGGCCGGCTCGTAGCCTGCATTGTCCCCAAGAGCAGCCCCTGGGGACGACACTACATGCGGGAGGCCCGGGCGGGCCACCCCTTCTACTCGAAGGCCCGCTTCCTAGACGTCTGGGAGGTCGACATGATGGCGGGCAAGGCGGGGCTGGAGAGGGAGGCTGCGCTATCAACCCTAACCTACCCGCCGGGCAGAGAGGAGTATGAGCAACCACACCCCGGGGTTGACGGGGGCTTCGTGTGCCTACGCTACCGTAAAAGCCCCGGTAGAGGCTAGCATTGAAGGGCGGCGGTGACAGGGCTCGAAAGGGCGTAGACGCCCCCCGCCTTTCGGGGCGTCTGTGAAGAGCCCGCGCAGGAGGGAGCCGCCCGCTACCCTTATCGCCTTCACGCACATCCTACTAGGATGGCCCGCGGCTTCCCGGCGGCGGCGCGGGGACGACAGGGGGCCGAGCCCCCGCAGGGTCCCCGCCGAGGCGGCGGGGTTGGATGAGTCCCACAGCCTCCAGCCGCGGGCACACCTCTCACGCTTCTCGCCCCGCGCCACACCCTGCCGGGGCCAGTATACCGGCCCGGTATACCCTGAGACCCCCCTCTTGGGGTAATACCGGCGCATGTCAATATTGGACCGAAACGGTTAAAAGGCCCCCCTGCAGATACCCTTACTCTCGGCCGCCACCGCCCGGGAGGAGACAGGGCGGCGGGCGGCCAGGGGACGATTAGCTGAGATGGGGTCCCGAGCACCCCCAGGGAGGGTACCCTGGGGAAAGCTCGGGGCCGACAGGGGCTTCGAGGCGGAGCCCGTAGTAGCCCGGGGGCCCGGCGCCCCCAGGGCCTGGGCCCGCGAACAGGCGGCCCGCTCAGGGCCCGCCCGCGGCTGCGTCAGCCGCGGCCGTAACTCCGGTTGATCCTGCCGGACCCGACCGCTATCGGGGTAGGGCTAAGCCATGGGAGTCGAACGCCCCGCCGCTGCGGGGAGTGGCGGACGGCTGAGTAACACGTGGCTAACCTACCCTC
>CAYRZG010000041.1:0-10291 GCA_964428695.1 uncultured Desulfurococcales archaeon | reverse complement strand
TACGCTATCAATAAGATAGCCGAGATCATAGACGAGCTAGAGAGGGAGATAGGAGCTAGAGGGGAGGCAATTTATTAAAAAGTCTATGTGATGAAAGTGAACCTAGTACCGATCCGAAGAGCATTCAATTAGCTACAGTAACTATCCGATTAGACCCGCATCTTTACTAATTCATCACAGGAACCTAGCTCGCTCATGGCATGAGGCGGGAAGCTCCTTCGGCTTCCTAAGCCTCCATATATCATAACTTCCCGTTTATTCTAACTTGACTTGATATCAATGGCTACGCTATAGGGTGCTTTCCTACTAGTGCATGGTGTTTTTATAGTTCTACTGCGCTCTTACTCTCTATTGGAGGGTAAGCCTTGGGGGTTAAAGCCCTCTCTTCTCAGGGTTCTCATGGGGTGGTCGTACTTGGCTATGCTGTAACCCCCCTCCACCCCGGTGTCGGTAGAAGTCCGGGAATAGTTGACCTACCAGTGCAACGTGACCCTATGGGCTACCCCATAGTTTTCGCGTCGAGTATTAAGGGAGCCTTGAAGGCTGAGTGCGGTCGTCGTCTAGATCCTAACGGTGGTTGCTTCAACGATGAAGGGAGGCTTGCATGCAGTAAGGGGGGCGAGAGTGATTGTAGCCTCTGTTGTTGTCTCTTCGGTCACGAGCCCGGGGAAGAGCAGGCGACAGGGCTACTGAGCGTGTTGGACTTCATCCCCCTAGCCTTCCCCGTGCCAAGCCTTGACCGAGGCTATGTATACGTGACCACTCCCTACCTGGCCAGGAGGGTTGTATCGATACTAGACGCTATCGACGCTAAGGGGGATCTAACCGAGCTAAGGAGCTTCCTCTCCGACATCACAGAGTCTGGGCAGGAGAGAAGCGAGAATCCACCTAAGCTGCGGGGTTGCCTAGGAGGCTCTGGGAGGGTCGCAATAGTACTAGATGAGTTCGATGGCGTGGAGGAGCTGAGTAACTGCCAGCACCTAGGGATCCTCGAGAAGCTAGGGGGACTGGCTCAGGACATAAGCTCGAGGCTGGTAGTAGTACCCGACGATGCCGGGCCACTCTACGTTGAGAAGAGCCTCGTCAGGATAACGAGGGTGAGACTCAACATAGCAACAAAAACCGTGAGCGGAAGAGCCCTCTGGACCGAGGAGTACATACCTGCAGGCACACTTTTCCTGGGCGGCCTCATCGCAACCCTGCCTAAGAGGAACAAGTACTGTAGAAACGTTCTAAGGAGCGGGGAGGCCGGGGAGGGAGAGTTAGCTATCGTAAGCGACTCTGCTGTATCAGTTATACTCGAGAAGTTTAGAGAGGCTATGAAGCTAGACAAGAACAATGTAACATACATGGTGATAGGCGGTAAGGAAACCATAGGCAAGGGCCTCGTCAAACTGCAGATCCACACGATCTCGGGGTGAGATCCTATGACCTCTAAGCCCGTGACTGCAAGTCAAAAGCTACCAAGAGAGCCGGTAGATGCTGCCATAATCGTCGCTAGCAGTTTCAGTAGAGCCTTCGAGAATAACTGCAAGGAGAGTGCCAGCGCAGTATCTCGTAGGCTGAAGGAGTTTCCGCAGATATCGCTACAGGCTGGCCTTACGCCTGCTCTCACTTTCTATGCCTCGAAGCTGGATAAGGAGAAGAGGTGGCTCATATTCATAGATGCGCTTAAAGCCGTAACCGGCGGCCAGGCTGGAAGCATGCTATGTGATGAGACCACCGGTGAAGGTGAAGGCTACCCTCATGCACTAGCAATACTTCTAGCCTACATAGCAGAGCGCGCGGGCTGCAACATTAATGCGTTACTAGACTACAAACAGGTTAAGAGGGGCTTTGTACAATGCATGGAAGTCGTTAGGAGGGGCGGCCTAGTACTCGAAAAGATAGCCCTAGCCTACGCTAGCGAGGTGAAGAAGCTCTTCGCAGCTCTCTATCCCACAGAGTAGCCCTGGAGGTGAAGAGTTAGTGAATGGGAACACAGTAGCTACATTGGAGTTAGAGAGTATAACACCACTATGGCCCGGAGGCCCCCTAGGAGGGCTCACGTATAAGTGTAAGGATATCCACAACTGCATAGGCCCCTTCCTACCCGACTCAAAGCAGCTCATAGGCAGGCTACGCTGGATGCTCAGGGCGATAGAGGCCTCCATAGCCCTCCTCCGAGGCAAGACTCCCCAGAAGCTCGGAGAGGTTGAGAGCCTGGCGTCTAGGATATTCGGCTCAACTAGCTCAGCCTCCAAACTTGTGGTCAGAGTCGAATTCATTTACAACCCTCAGGCTGTCGACTATATGGATATCAGGGGACTCGAAGGTGACCTACCCACTAAATTCTTGGAGACAGCGGAGATCGTGGGGCATAGCATCCTAAGGAAGAGACTAGGCCTTCCAGAATCTCCTCGGCTACCAAGTGATAGTAAAATAAAAGAATATTTTAATAGTAACGAGAGATGGTTGATGAACAACATGCCAGTGTTGGAGGGTCTCTACAGGCTTCTCACGATTCCTCGGGTAAGACTGGCGCTCCAAGCAAAGAAGTTTAAACTCGCTGATCTCTACTCTAAGCTCCCCCTCAGACCAGCCTTCAACCTAAGGATACAACTACGCCGCAGACTAGGAGCCTCCCTATCCAAAGCCGAGGCAGGCCTCGTCGAGACCCTCATACCCTACACTCTAACATTCATGGGCTTGGGTAAGGCCACCACTAGGGGGTTCGGCCGTTTCAAGCTCAAGAGAGTCGAGGGCGGGCCGGAGAACCCCCAAGTTGAGGAGTGTATAGGAAAGCTTAGAGGCGCCGAACCCGGCAGCCTACACAAGGCCTTCAAGGACTGTGGCTGCCGCCTCCTAGAACTAGTAGCTGAAGCCGCTGGCTATGAGGGTTTCGAGTGTGACGGGAATCTACTAGACGAGTATAGACTAGAACTGGAGGAGGTAGAGGGGAGTAAAGAGAGTGGTCTAAGTGTTGGAGGCGCTGTTGACAAGCTCCAAGGGCTTGGAGTGCCAGCGCTGCTAGTGGCTATGGCCAACTCTGTGCTTATAGAGGAGCTCAAGCACCCATGCCCCTATACGCTTCCGGAGCTCTCAGCCTTTGGAGACCAGTGGCCTCCGGGGTGCCTAGTGGGTAAGAGGAATGTTGCCGACGTAGTAGATGCTTTAAGCGCTGTTGGCAAGGTAACCCTCAAATCGACCTGGAAGTACTGCCATAAGAAGCTCAAGGAGCCAGGGCCAGCCTATCACACATGGGTTCTAGGCCTTCCACGCTACGTCAAGAACAAGGGAGGCTACCTTCTAGCTAGAAGCGCTATCAGAGAGCGGTGCGGGATCCCTCTGTCAAAGCTCTTGGGAGGCCAGCCAATAACTCCGCGTAGACTTTCCCCCCTAATAGTGACGGTTGCCTGCTTCGATGAGAGGTGTAGCGCTCTCCTCGAGCCATTCATAACCGTTACAGACTTCAGGGACAAGTTGTCAAAGCTGATTCACGTTGGCAAGCATGGCCAGCTCTATCACGTAGCTAGCGTAGGGTATATAGCCACATCGTCAAAGCTTGGGAGCGTCAAGCCCTGCCCCGATGATAAGGCCGGGATGGCAGTTGCTAGCGGATGTAATGTAGGTATGACTATGAATCTGAAGACATACACATTACCCGCGAATGTCGAACTTGCCGCGCAGCTAGTTGCTCTAGAGTGGGTTAGAAGTCTTCTTAGCTAGGGGTGGGAGCGTGGATTCCTGTGAGAGCTACCTACTTTGTATAATCAAGAAATACGAGGAGCGCGTATTGAATTATTACAAGATGGGGAAACTCCCCACGAAGGTCAAGACAGAGCTCCTCGAGGACATAGCTTCTAAGCAACTCGATGATAGAAGCCTCTGTGCTGCTATAGATAGAGTTAAGAGGATTTACTATGGCGAGGTATTGAAGGCCCTAGAGTCCCTCGGCTACTGCGTGGTCGATGCTACTGCAAGGCTCAACTCGAGGCTCCTTGTGGGCGCTAGCTCGGGCGCGCTCGCGGCTGTGTTCGATATAGGCCTCTCATGGGATCAGGTCTTGGGGTTACCCTTCATACCCGGCTCCTCGTTGAAGGGGCTCCTCAGGAGCTGGTCTATCAGGTACTGCCTAGAGAGGTATGGGGATTCCCAGGCTAGGAGGGGCTGCATCGAGGACTTCCTAGCCCTCACGGGTCTTGGAGGGGAGGCTCTTACTAGGGAGGAGTTAAGGGAGTATGGTAGCCTTCTAGGCGTGGAGAAGGTGGAGCTGAAGGAGGCATCCGCCGGTCTCCTACTGGTATTTGACGCCTACCCGGTCAGGGGAGGCGCTGGCTCGGGGGGCTGCGGGCTGCTTGAGCCAGACGTGCTGACCCCACACTACTACAGGGGTGGTAGGCCCGTCCAAGACGAGTTCGAGGCCACTCCAGTGCCTGTGGTGCACCTTTCAGTAGCGAAGGGCTCCGAGTTCAGGTTCACCCTTGCAGTACCCAGGCTTGAGAAAGGATTACGGTCGAGGCTCGCAGGACTCCTGGGCTTGAACAGAGAGGCGGGGGAGGCATTGATAGCCTTCAAACTCTTCTCCGAGGCCATCCTCGAGGGTGTCGGGGCCCGGACGGGAAAGGGCTACGGGGTCTTCGAGATCACGAGCCTGAGGGCCTCCCACAGCGCGTGCCAGGAGGCCCAGCCTAGGGCTAGGAGGCCCGGCTCACTCAAGTGGATCCTAGGGTAAGGGGTGGGAGGATGGAGAGGGAGCCTAGGGGTCTCCCCTTCTATGCGATTAAGATTGCAGCACTCTTCCATGACCCCGCGTGGAAGCCTTGGGTGGTTGCTGGCCCGGGAAGGATCCTCGCCTGGAGGGAGACGAGCAGGCCCCGGGGGAAGGGTGTCGAGGCATGTGAGGGTCTAATTATGGATCCACGCCTAAACCTTGATGCACACGAGCTAGACGCAGTAGTGGCGGTGAGGAAGATATTCCCCGATGACATAGCTGATCACGCGATCTACGAAATCTCGCATAAGGACTCGGTAATGAAGAGGGCCGACAGACTTGCAGCCTCACTCGATAGGTGGATGCTGACCTACCTAGGCAAGGGTGAGAAGGTTAGGGTTGAAGCCGACAGCGTGAGTTATGCCAACCCGCTAGAGCCCAAGTTCAAGGCCCCCCTGCAGGCTGACGTCGAGCCCGAGAGGGTGTGCAAGTATGTCAAGTCGCTCCAGGAGATAGTTAGGCTCATGAGTAGCGCGAAGCTCCCCACCCCCCTGCAATACAATATCATTTACCTCCTACTAGAGCCACTCTGGTACGATAACTGCCCTAAGTGTGTACCACTAGCCGACACCAGAACCCCCACCCACACAGTCTTCGACCACGTCTACGCCACGGCCTCTATGACTAACTGGGTTCTCGAAGGTGAAAGTGGGCCCTCAGGCTTCCTCGTCGAAATAGACATAGCTGGGATCCAGAAGTTCATCTCGGCCGCGAGGAAGGTGAGAGACCTCTGGGCCGGCTCCTGGCTCGTCTCAGCGCTGGCGTGGTACACCGTAGCAGATGCTGTGAAGGTACTCGGCGCCGACATAGTGCTGTCACCCTTCACTAGCGGTAACCACTTCTTCATAGCTACACTCCTCGCCGAGCTGGGCGAGCATGCGAGGCGGGATAAGCTAGCCCAAAGGCTTCTGGAGAAGGTCGAGGACGTAGCGGAGAGGGCGTTCCTATGGAGGGGCGCGGCGAGCCAGCCCATAGCCCCCGGCACCTACTTTCTAGCCCTACCCTGTCTCCCAGACAAGGTAGCCGAGGGGATCCTCTCCGAACTAGAGGACCTCAGGACCGTCGACGTGGAACTGGCTAGAGAGCTGGTCGAGGCGCTCAGGAGATGCGACGCCGAGGCGGTTGAGAGGTACTTCAGGTTGAGGTTCAGGAGGGCCTGGCAAGCCGTGGTGGAGGCTATACTGAGCGAGGAGGCCCTAGGCGTTAAGGGGCCTGAGGGCCTGGCGGAGAAGCTTGGCAACGCGGGTGTGCTCGCAGAGTCCCTAGACGCCGCGATGGCAGCGAGGTATCTCAAGGCCGCCGCAGAGGAGCCGCCTATGCAACTCCGCGTTGTCGTCGTCGACGTTAGAAAGGCCTATGAGGCTCTTATCAAGAAGCTCGGCGGGAAGCTGAAGGGTGAAGTAGAGGAAATAGCTAGATCCCTGGGAGAGGGTTTCGACAAGACCCTACGCGAGGTTGCGGGTAAGCTACTATTCACGTACCTCTTCAGCGTCGCGAGGGTGGAGAAGGAGTACGAGGAGCGCGTCAAGGATGTGTCGGTCGAGCCGGGCTACTCCATAGCAGCTGTACTAGAAGAGCTTACGAAGAGCGGCTTTAGAGACTGCACGATGTGCTCGAGGCTACCAGCGGTACTCCACGTTAGAGATCAGGACTCCCTGGAGAGGCTCTCCCAGACGCTGGGCGGGCTGCCCCGCAGCCTCTTCACTAGGGGAGAGCTGCTGTGCCCCTACTGCCTCTACAAGAGGCTCCTCTCCATTAGAAGCGCCCTGGCCTCCGTGTCTGGGGTCCTGAAGCTCTACGTTAACCCTAAGACCCTAGCCAGAGTCTACAGCAGGCCCCCCTCGACCTGTGAGCTCGCAGCGCTAAACGCCGTGCTGGGAGTGGTCGACAGACTGGTAGCTGGTAGGAGAGGAGAGGGCCGTGACTGGTTGAGCGACCTCAAAACAAAGCTGCACCCAATGGCTGGCAGTGCTTCTGGCTACGGCCTGCACGACGCCCTTGTCGCCTATGTGAAGGAGAGGTGTAGTGGCGACGACAGGTGCGTTGATGATATAGTAGAGGTGCTTCAAGAACTTGAGGTGAGCTATGATTTCTCGTGTCTAATGATATCGACGCGTGGCCTGAAGAGCGAGAGGCTTAGGGGGAGGTGCATCGAGTTTTACTGCGGCCCCCGCGGCGAGCATTGCGGTAAGGCTGAGTTGAGGCGCTACACGGAGTTCTGCGATTACATCAAGCCACTCCTAGAGGATGCCTCAAGGGAGGCTGGTGCGTACTATATGATTGTGAGGGGTGATGGCGACAACTTCGGCAAGAAGATAGTTAGAGGCCTCTTGGACTACGAGAACTCCTCTGAGTACGTGAAAGAGGTTGCTAACTCCATAAGGGATCCTAGGGCGGCCCATGAACTCGCCGGGGAATACAGAGAACTTGCAGAGAGGCTAGCAGCTCTTGCTAGGAAGCTTGGACTTAAGGAGGCACCCGTAACCCTCGTGACTCCAGCTTACTACACTGCATTGTCGAGGGGACAGATGATAACTGCTATAACGGACGCGCTACTAGCGACCAGTCTAGCGGGCTTCCCAGTCTACGCTGGAGGTGACGACGTTGCAGTCCTCGCGCCTGGCTACCTTGAAGCGGAGAGGCTCCGCGTGATATTCGAGCACTACAGGAAGGTCGTAGAGCCCCATAGGAGCATGCTGGCCAGCCTGTCGATCCCCGAGCCTAGAGGCTTCAGTGGAGCGGAGATTGTATATGTGACCAGGCTGAACTATTGGGGCCTTCTCCAGTCAGAAAGTCCACAGGGATTCCATAGGACGCCCGTGGGAGCGGTCTACCCGGCCCCCGCAGCTTATGGTAGGAGCTACGGCGTACTTGTAGCCCACTATCGCGACCCCTTCCAGGCTCTCTGGGGCTCCGCAGGTCGCCTGGAGGAGATGAAGGATATCATTATCTTCAAGGAGGTCGACTCAGGATATGAGCTATCGAAGGATGCTATATTCATAGCCTACGGTAGAGTCTCAGGGTTAGGAGGCACCCCCTTCCATGTAGTCCCGCTTCCAAACAGGTACCCAGACAGGCTCAAGTGGGATCCCTCGGGCGTCGCTGACGCCCTTCAGAGAGCCGTGGAGCTGGCGGCCGCTGTAGCAGGCGGCTCCAGGGCACCTGTTAGTAAGAGCATATACAGCGACTTCCAGGCACAGTGCGATACGGCAGAGCGTATCGCGGCTTATGCCAGCAAATCTCATAATGCCTCTACCTATGATCTCGCAGTGAAACTAGCGGCAATGCTGGCCCGCAGGAACGCTGAGGATCGGCAGTCCCAAGACTGGGTTGCGGGTATCCTAACTAACATGGTTCCCCGGCTTTTACCGAGTATCACGAATGATGGAGATAACGCATCGCTCCTAGCCTGCAGGGCTCCTATGCCTTGGCTGTTGGTTCTTGCCTCGAGGTACATAATCTCGGGTGCGAGGTGACTCATGATGGAGGGCTGGTACTCGCTATTATTCCAGCCTCTCGCCGGCTCAGTTTATAAGTGGCAGGGCGAGTTCAGCCCCCAGTTCAGGGGTCCACAAGCATATTCTGAGAGCAGGTCTCTACCTCTTCCATCAACAATAGCAGGTGTACTCGCAGGAGTAGAGGCCTCAAGGAGAGGCCTACCCGCCCAGGATGAGTGCTTGGAGGGCGAGGTCTACGGTGCTACTAGGAATCTTCTCGAGGATCTACTAGGAGAGGGCTTCAAGATACGTGGTCCCTACTTCTACATTGAGGGTAGACGTGGTACTGCTGAGGTTAAGCTACTCTGCATGGCTCATAAAGGCGTGAATCTTTACTGTGTCAATGCAGGCGAGCCCTCTGAGACGTTGATCTTGAAGCCCCTCGCGTTGCAGAACACGGGAATAGCGCTAGACACCCTCTCGAAGAGCGTCATAGAGCATTACATATATACTATCAAGGCACTCGATCTCCACGCTACCACGGCTAGGGTAGTGAGGGATAAGTTAAAGCTCCACTCGGTTAAGCGCTATGGCATACTAGTTGAAGTCTATGCTGATAACGCCCGGGATCTCCTTGACGGAAAGATCGTCTGGATGGGGGGTAGACAGAGGCCCTATAGGATAGAAGTGCTAGGTCAGACTCCAGCACGTAGTATAGCCAGCAGAGCCTCTGAAAACGCTGTTGTCCATATAGTAAGCCCCATACTTTTCTGCGGCAGCTATAAGATGAAAATCCCTCTAATAGAGCCTGGGTTAGAGAGGAAACTCTATGAGACCCTTTGCACGAGTCTGAAATTAAGCTGTGGCGAGATATGTAGTAGGATCACGTTCACTGCTCTAGGCCTCGGCTACGATCTATGCCGCGGGAGAAAGAGGCCCTACTGCCAAACCGTGATGCCTGGAGCCCAGTTTAAGGCCTCGGTAACTGAGCCTCTAAAACTATACGACGATGGAGTTGGCGCATATAGCGAGCTAGGCTGGGGGACACTACTACCTCTTCCAGCAATCTCCCGGGCCTGCTCCGGAGAGGAGTAGGCGGTGGGAACCGTGAGACTAGAGGCTCTGAGGAGGCTCGGGGAACTCCTAGATCCTACTAGAGAGCCAGATAGGAAGCCTAGTACCGTGGAGTTAAACCCTCTCGATGTATGGCTCTACCTTACCAGCTCTCTCCCTAAGGAATCCGAGGAGACCACGCCTTCACCTCGAACGGTTCTTATGGGCGTTACCAGCCTGCTAGGGGTGTACGCCACTAACGCCCACAGCCGCTTAGTTGGCATCTGCAGGAACAGCGAGGAAATTGCAAACGATATAGCAGGTACTCTTGACTCTTCCACAAGGGGTCTTAAGAGTCTACTAGGCGAGGCTCCTGAGATCCACCCTGGCATGGATGAGAAGAGTTTTGTTAACATCATTACTGAGGCGAAGAACCTAGCCTTGAAGGTCGGCGGCATAATTCTCCCCCTCGAAACTAGGATATCAGGGCTCTGCAGGGCCTGCCGTGGGGCAGAGGCTCCCCGCAAATGCTGTGAGGAGTGCTTGAAGTTATATTCCTCTATAGTTGAACTACTCTACGATGTCACGCCGCTCCTAGACACCTGTTATAGCGATGAGGAGGCCTCTCGGGTTTATAACGCTGTTAGGACTCTCTATAGGCGTGCGGAAGACGTCAAGGGTGATCTGGGTTATAAAGCGTTGGCTACCGCATTATCAATCATAGCTCTCGAGGTTACGCAGGACTTAGGGCCAACCTTGGAGTGGGCTTCAGGCTTGGTCAAGACTAGATTAGCGCTAAGGAAGTGGGTGTGGAGGGGTGATCTCGCCATGCTAGTCTACGCCATACAAGCAATCGTAGGATTCCAGAGGGCTACTATTAGTATATCTAGAGACGAGTTAGCAAGTATACTGCATGTTTTAGCCAACCTTTAAAGGGAACTGTCAGCCCGCTTAACTACGCAGCGAATCTAGGGATGCCGGGGATCCGGTGACGAGGCGGGATTAGCGCGACCCCGCCCCTCTGGGGGATGGCCTATCAGCCGAGCAC
>CAYRZG010000040.1:0-10519 GCA_964428695.1 uncultured Desulfurococcales archaeon | reverse complement strand
GTTAGGAGGCACAGTGGAGGCCCCACAGCTGTAGTCGAGGCTGGCTACTACTATCTTGCGCTAGTAGACTCTAGAGGCTTCGAACCCCTCGCCAGGGAGGTTGAAGCCCTCCTAGGAGCAAGAGGAGGGTTAATGGGAGACAGTGTGGTGGCCGTGTCGGCTACCGCGGGCTACGGGTATGTTGAAGTCTACACGCCCAGGGACCCCCAGTGGATTCTCGAAAAGCTAGCCCCTGGAAGCTGGGAGCAGGGCGAGCTCGAGGAAGAGCTTCTCGAGGAGCCGGCCCGCATGCTATCGAGGCGCGAGTGGCTGGACCCCCTCCCCGGCGAGCCTCAGGTGGACTATTCGACGACTACAGAGTCCGGCTATCGTCTACGCCTTCTAGGCTACATAGACGCCGATGCAGGCATAATACTGGAGACCTTCCCCGACCATACTATCTACGCCTACCCTCCAGGCCATGCTAGAATGGTGTTCCGCGAGATAAGCCACGTGCCGCCAGCCGACCCGGTAGCGGTCCATACTATGAACGCCCTCTACGGAGGCGCAGTCGTCTACGGAGCGAAGGCCTCGGAGATAGTAGAGGCTGTCAAAAGCTACCTCGCGATTGTCGAGGAGAAGATGGGACCCTAGCCTGCCAGAATAACTGCAGGTCCCTCTTACCCTCTCCCAGCGAGAGGTTCCAAATGATCGGCACGGCCTGCAATACTACTGCGTCGTTTAGGAGTGCAGAGGCCACGAGACCGGAGGCTAAGATTAGTTAGGGGGTACAACCCTCCTTCCCACGCCTTCAAGCTTGCACGCTATATACTCGATAATCCTACTGTAAACTAGGATCGCGTTGGCCTCGACTAGGCCGGCTAGCACGAGTAAGGGTGCGGGATCTAAGCTTTTGGGAAGGGTCAGGGGGTCGCCCCATGGCTATCCTTTCAGTTTTAGGAGGCCCGCCTCCTCGAGAGCCTCTAGCGCTTCGACAAGTGTGTTTCCGGGAACCCTGCGTGGGCCGTAGACGGCTGCTAGCTCTGCGTGGAGCCTCCTCACAGTATACCCGTTGGCTCCAGCATAGTATGCTTCCCTCATCGCAACCTGATAATACTCGTTGAGAGTCGAGAGCCTCTTCACTAGCCTAGCCTCACCGTGCACACCATCCCTTACCGGGGTTAGAGGGGGCACTGGGATTGGGGCTACAGGTTCTATACTCCTATCGTCTTCCACGGGCCTCCACTCTCCACCGCCGCCGGGCTGTGGGAGGCCTAGTCGTAGGCCGAGTATAGCCTGTGCCATGCTGGCCCACTCCCTCTCAGCCGAGGCTCTGGCCAGCATCTTGTCTAGTAGGGCTCTCCTAGCGGCCTCTGTTGGCTCGTAGCCCGAGGCTAGGAGTGCCGCCGCTGCCGCCGCCTCGGAGGCGGCCTTGGCAAGCCTATCCGGGTCTATCGTGTCAACGTCGTCCATGCTCGTATGGTAGTAGGGGTCTGGCCACTGGTTTAGCATTGCAGCATCTACGCCGTAGGCTAGGAAGGCGTCGTGGTCGCTGCCAGCCATATAATAGTCTACACGGGTCCCCGTGGCGGTTAAGGCGATGTCGTAGAGCGTGTCCCCCACCCTGCTCGGACCGAACGTTATAGGAGTGTAGGTTATCCTGTGGGAGCCCGAGTGGGGGCTGGCTCTCCCAACCATGTCTAGGTTGACGGCTACAGTCGAGTGGGATGCTAGCCAGCCTTCTAGGGCTAGAAGGCTTCCAGTATATTCTGGGGCGAGGATTAGGCGGACGGTTTCATCTGGCTCTTGTAACGCGCCCTCCTCGACGGCCTCGGCCAATGCTAGCATGGCCTCTACCGCTGAGGCGGCTCCGCTAGCGTTATCGTTGGCTCCCGGGGCCGGGTGGCATATGTGGGCGTAGAGGGTGGGTCCCGGCCTGCTCCTGTCTCCTATCCACGCGACTAGCACTGGGACCCTCCCAGGCTCCGAGGCTAGGTCCGCGTCGACCCGGAGCCTCACCCGCTTCCCTTCAAGGTTCGAAGCCAACGACCACGGGAGGGTTACCGCCACAGTAGTATACCTGGACGCCTCTTCGGGGGATAGGAAGAGGCCATAGTATGGAGCCGCCCTACTATATCTTGAGGGCCCCGCAAGTATTACCGCGGAGACCCCCGCCTCGGCTGCCAGCCTATAGGCTATCCGATGATAGCTTGTAATCAACACTATCTTGTCGCCGAGACCCTCATAGCTGGAAGGCTCGAGGGGGTCCCCGCGGGGCGTGACAACCTCTCCTTCAACCCAACCCTCACTGGGGGGAGTGTGTGCCGCCGCCAGCGTGGGGTGGTCCTCGAGCCTAAGCCTCCAGCCGGGACCCTCCACTATGGCGTCGTGAATGTTCCAGGCCGCGTTGACTCTCATCCAGTCCGGCGTCTTGGAGCCAGTGTAGGCGTAGTAGTCTACTTCCAACGTGTCCGGAGCCCTATCTACAAGATATGCGAGGAGCTCCTCCACAGCCTCTACTATACCGTGGGACCCCTGAATCCTATGGTGGAGCGTTATACGCTTCAACATTTGAAACACGCGATGCCTCGACACCCTACCCGCCACAGTATTGTAGACGCGGCGGGCCTCGTGCAGCCTCTCAGCGGCTCCAGCCAACAGCCTTACCCCCGGCTAGCCTTGACAGCCGGGGGATAAACGAGTCCCGCCCCCAAGCAGGCCATGAGAGTGTTACAATATTATCCATAGTAGCACGCCAGCACGCCGGAGGAGAGCAGTGCCGGTTGGAGCTGCCTTGGCGCTCTTGTTGGCCATGCAACTATTGTCTCCCACCGCCTGCTATTGTATAGGTTCAACACACCAGCCCGCCGACTATGCCAGGTTCGAAATTGTGATAGTCGACCCCGACGAGACCCCCTCCAGTCTAGTGGAATTCCTCCACTCGCAGGGAAAGATCGTCCTCGGCTATGTAAACATTGGCTATGCGGAGGATTGGAGATGGTACTGGCCCCGGCTCGTCGAGTCGGGGATAGTCCACGAGAATGCAGGGTATGAGGGCGAATACCTGGTAGAGTATTGGAGTAGCACGTGGAGAGCGGTGGTCGAGAACTATACTGTGGAAGTCCTAAAGAAGGGCTATGATGGAGTATACCTCGATAACGTGGACGCATACTACACTATATTGGAGAGGGACCCTCCGTGGGCGGCCGGAGTAAACCTGGAAGCTGAAATGAAGTGGCTTGTGGGAAACATCTCCGTGGAGGCTAGGAGTATGGGGAAGCTAGTCTACGTTAACATAGGCTCCGCCACGCCCCTACTATGGGACCCCCGCTTCCTCTCAAGCGTTGACGGGGTCCTCAGGGAGGAGACCCTGCTGGCCCTCGAGGACACCTGCGATAGCAGCTTCAACCCGCCAGGAGAAGTATTCGATACCCTAGCCGCTCTCGTAAATGCAAGGCTCCATGGGAAGACTGTTCTAGCCGTAGAGTTTGTAGACTCATATGGTGAAGCCGTGCTCGTGGAGGCAGCCTACGTTCCCTTGGGTATTACTCCGATCCTCCAGCCGGCATGCGACCCGGACTATGAGGGTCTCCCCCTACCCTTACCCTTGACCATAGACTCGAGTAGGCTGACCGGGACTTCCAGGTAGAGGTTGCGCCCTATATTGACAAGCCTTATCCCCATTGACTCGAGCCTCTCGACGCCCTCCTCGCCTAGCTCGGCTAGGGCCTCCTCTAGGAGCGTGTAGCCTGTGCTCTCGTCGTGATACTTGTAGAGGGCTTGGAAGCGTATCTTCACCCTCTCCTGGCCGCCGGCCTTCACTATCGCTAGGACTCCCGGCCCCTTTACCCTCGCGTAGCCTCGTAGAGCCTCGAGTATGGCCTCCACCGGGTCCCTCTCCACGCCCGCCACCCCTGGATTTGGGGGTGTTTGAAGGTTATACCCTCCAACAGCATACCCTTCACCGGGTGTGGGCTTGCCGGGTGTCGCAGACCTACCACTCCACCATGGCAGGGTCCCGGAGTGGATGTGGCGTATAATGAGGAGGCTCGGCTCCGCGATAGTAGAGTATATGGTGGAGGTGCGAGGCCCGTCTAGTATCGTTGCGCTGGCCCGGGACCCGCTGTGGTTGCAGGCTTTCAGCAATGTTATAGGAATGGACTGGGACTCCAGCGGCTCGACCACCGTGGCGCTCCGAGTACTCAAGGAGGCGGCCCTCGAGAAGCCATGGCTTGGATTCGCCGTACTGGGCGGGAAGGGCGGCGAAATGCTCATGGTGCCCGAGGAGGCGGTGGAGACGGGGGAGAGGCTAGACGTTGACCCAGACTGGCTGGTGAGGGTCAGCAAGCTCGCGGCACGTGCTGACTCAGCATTTCTCCAGGACGGGTACACACTCTACATCCACGCCCTGATCGTCTCAGAGGATGGTGACGCCGCCGTAGTCCAGCAGGGCATGAGGCTAGAGGATAGGATGGCACGCCGCTACCACGTTTCACGCTGGGAGCTGGAGGAGCCACACTACGCCGTGGCAGGAGTGCCCGGCAGGGTCGAGTTGAACGCTACAGCCAGAGAGGCCAGGAGGCTTAGGGAGGTCATGGTAGACCTCGCGCGAGAGGATCCAAGGAGAATAATCAGGCAGTTGCAGGAGGCCAACAGGCGGCTAGAGGGGAGGCCGACCCTCCTAGACTACATCGCACCCGGCGGGGAGGGTAGGGGAGGCAGGCCACGCTACTACAGGCCGGTGAGACCCTCCAAGCAGCTCCTAAGGAGCCTAGAAGCCGTCCACGAATGGTCTCCTACAACGCCCGAGGAGCTGGCCCTCGCACCACGCCTCGGCCCCGCCACTGTTAGAGCCCTCGCACTCATAGCAGACGTGATCTACGGCGTGCCAGCCTCGACCAGGGACCCGGTAACCCAGCCCCTAGACCCCTACGCGTACGCATACGCGGTAGGAGGCAAGGATGGGGTCCCCTACCCGTTCAATCCTAGGATAGCCCTGGAGGCTATACGCATACTCGAGGAGGCAGTCGAGCACGCCAGGCTAGGGGACAAGGCAAAGCAGAGGAGCCTAGAGAGGCTGAGGAGGCTGGCCAGAAGACTGGCAGTCCAAGGAGAAGGCTAATTGAAAACTAGTCGAACACTCATTGTTCAACTCCTATGCATGGTTTCACGCGCCTTACCATACTGGTGCACGCGGATGACGCTACCCTACCAGGCTAAGGTTGATAGGAGGCTAGTGTCCGAAGCCTTCACGTTCCTAGACTCGATCCTTCACAGCCCAGCATGGATGCTCCCGACTGAGAAGGGAGTGTTTAGATCCCACGAGGAGGTGCTGGCGGGCAAGCTCAGCTCCTGGGCTAAGGCGGCCTCCAGAACATTCCGCCGGCTCGGCTACAAGCCCTACTACAAGGTAACCTACAACTACGACGGCGGAGCAGCCTCTGCCGTCTTCGCTAAAAGTGGCAGAGAGTACAGGATAGTCTACGCCGAGATAGGAGACTTAGCCCCTCTAGAAGGCAAGAAAATGCTCCCAATGACGCTGACACTACACTATGGCAGGCTGCGGAAGAAATACGTTAGACTCTACGACATAATACTTCCAAGGATCAAGAGACACATAGCATCCCATGGCATTGTATACTCTCTATCAAGGTCTACCAAGCCCTCCGAAGCTACAGGTGTTCATTTAGAGGCGGTCAATACTGGAGTCGAAGAGCTAGAGTACCAGTCGGGGAAGCTAGTGGAGAAGATAAGATTGTATCATAGACTAGTGTGCGCCGAGGCTGACCTGGTCTTCCTACAATATAAGGCCCGATACCTGATAATAATCCCTCCTATAATAATTTGGAAGTGGGGACACTACCTGACCGTCGCCTCAACTTACAACACGAGGGAAGCACCCTACGCCTGCCCTACGAGGGGTGTTGGCGGTCTTGAGGCCTAACATGCCCGAGGCTAGCCTTGCCGTCTTCCCGCCATTCAGTGATGAAACGTTCCGACTAGTAGACGGGATTGTAGAGGGTGAGATCGACAGGTATGTTGAGCTACTATCGATAAACGGCCACGCCATCCTAGACGTCGAGACTACTGGCGGACGTGTTCGTGTGACAGTCTACGCTTCACCGGGACCCCTCTCCAAGCATGCTGGAGCCGCATACGAGTGGAGGCTCATCTCGTCAAGGCTTGTTGATATGGTAGGGTCGCTCAACCCTCTACTTGAGCGAGTCGAGTATGCTGACGGGTATATAGCGTACACGTTTAACATTGGAGTCGAGGAGGGGGAGAGGCTTGCCTCGATAATAGCCGGTGCGAGGCGTGTAGCGGGGCTCAACCCCTTAGCAGTCGGGGTTTACGATCCTAATTCGGAGGTCTTCCTCTACCCCTACCGCTCTCATGCTGCGTTAGACATGCTCTCGGTTATACTAGCGGATCTAGTGGTTTTCGAGCCTGACCCTGACATGGTAGAGGTACTCTATAGGAGCCTCCAGCGGAGAAGCGACGGCCTCTGGGTCGGCCCAATATTATTGTCGAGGATAGCCTCAGACTCTGGAGTCTCGAAGTCCACGGTCCATAGGTTGTTCCGCCACTTGGAGGCCCTTGGGGCTGCCCGGAAGATTGACGGCCGCTACTATGTCGATCTTAGGCATGAGGTTATAGCCTCCATAGTCCTAGTGGCATCCCACGCTATATCGCCGGAGAACACTTGCATACTACTACCCTACCTTGAGGGGGCCACCCACAACGCCTGGAGGGTCTTCCCAGGCCCCTATAGCGCGTGTGAGAAGGTCAGCTCTGAGATTAGGGAGTATGAGGTGGAATGGGAGCATCTATTATAGACTATGAGTGAACCTCTAAACCACAAATACCCATCAAAAGCCCAACACCTGGCACTGGGGTGCGCCGGGATTAGGCGGGGGCTCCCTCTGCTAGTAGCCATCTTAACGATAGCCTCCATGTTCCAGCCCCACCTGCTGGCTGAGGCTGCGGGGGGAGCCCCCATAGTCGCGCCCGGCCAGCCTCATAGCGGTGACTCTGTCCTCGTGCTCGTCCCGTCTAGGAATGCTTCAGTCTCGATTATCGAGACAGTGCATGCTGTCACTCCGGGAGGGCTTAAGGTTTTCCATTTCAAGGTAAACATCAGCGTCTCAACCATAGAGTGGCCCCTGGTGCCCGGCTATTACGCGTTCCTCCTCCCCGGCCTCCCCTCATGGCAGGGTGTTGTTGAGGCGTTGGACGGATCCATTGTTAATGTTACGGTTTCAAGCAGGGCCATAGTGTCGTATAGTGGGGGGAGGCTTGAGGTAGCATGGCTCCGGGGGGAGATGGTTGGAGAGCCCCTCGTGACACTGGTGGTTGAGGGGTCCAGCAACTATACTGGAGGCCTTTCGCCCGCCGGGTGGACTCTGCCGGAGGGGGAGAACCTGACAGTCTACGCCTTCGCCCTAGGGTTCAAGGGGAGGGTAGAGTGCTACATAGCCTACGGTAGCCCCCCAGGGATTGCGGCGGAGACCCGCATAGCCGACTCGTGGTCTTCCATGGTAGAGGCTATCGATCGTATTTCACGCTGGCTTGCCGGGGTGGAGTCCACGCTCAACCTGAAGCCCGGGACCCTCCCAAGGCCTTTTGAAGGCGGGTCGATATGCAAGGCTACGTTGAGAGGCCTCCACGCTGGCGGTAGGCTGGACTACTGGGCTGTAGCCTGGGGCGGGGGCGCCGAGGCTAGGAGTCCTACTGGGACCGTGTGGTTCTACAAGCGTGGAGGGCCGAAAATACTGGTAGTCGACGACGACCTTCTACTCTACAGGCTCGCCTCCTGGGACCCGGGAGGCCTCGGGGCTGCGGCGGGCAACGCCTCGGTACTCGCCAGGATCGGGAGGACCCTGGCTGACGCGAGGCTCGTAGAGGATCACGACTGGTCCGCCCTAGCTAGTATTGGGAGGCTCTACATAGCCTTCCCCGACGGCGAGGCCCTCTCAAAGCTCCGTGGCAAACCTAGCATTGTATACTTGTCTGGCCTGCCCCCCTCCATCCCGGGCACCCCGCTGGACTATTCCAGGGTGTCCAAGAGTATAGCCTCAATGCTTGAGACGCTCGCTTCCCAGGGAGTCGGTATAGCATCCTCTTACTCTACCCTGGCGGTGTGTGGGAGCCTATACCCGGACATACCCGATACTGTCGCACGCCTCTCCGGCCTATCGTGGATAGAGGGGCTTAAGGGCATCGCTTACAGCGGGGGCTGTAGCATAGTCCCGGGCATACCGGCTAGGCTCCCTGCAGGGACGGTTTGGGCCCGCGAGCTGGGGGTGCCAGAGATAGTATACTCGGGCGTGGTCTACTCCACCTACGGCTGGCAGGCCGGCATGGTTTCCAACATGAGCCTCGAGCCCGGAGTCGACGTGGCCGCCTACGCCTCCGGCACTGTTGGAGCAGTAGCAACAATCAACCCGATCTATGTGCCGTTGATAGACGAGGCTAGAATGCTCCCCGTTATCGTGGAGGAGGCGCCCGCCAAGCTACAGGCTGTTCCCGCAGACGTCCTCGCGGGAGTCTACTCTAGCCCGGCCACGCCAATCATGCTCGGCGGCGGCTCTGCAGTGTTCGCGTACGACTCTGGAGTCTACAGGGCGCTACACTTCACCTTCGAGCCGGAGGCGGTCGCGGGAGCCGGCAAGCTCCTCTCATGGGCGGCCAACTGGCTCCTCGAGGGGGCCCAAGAGCTTGGAACGCTAGACCACACACTACTCCCCAAGAGGATAGTAGAGGAAGCCGCCACAGCAGCCGTGGGGCCGTGGAGCCGCCTGAACGTGACCGTCTGGCAGCCTATAGCACTCGGCTTTGAGCATGTTATAGTAGCCGGCCCAGAAATACTGGCCGGTGGAAGACCCGTATACCTCGGCTACATCGCTAAGACCTCGACTATACAGGCGCTGGGACCCTACCCAGCGGCAACCGTGCTAATAGCGCCTGCACAGGCCAAGACAAGGACAACAACAACCCCACAGGCAACCACAACCACAAGCGGAGAAAAGGCCACAACAACCCCCGCAACACAACAATATGAAGCCGGAGGCGCTGAGACCCAAACCCCTCCAGTGGAGGTTAGAGGGCCCCACCTAGCCCCCCTAGTAGCGGCGGCCGCCACAGTGGCCGCCATACTCCTAGCCGCCGCGGTATACAAGGAGCGGACACGATACAAATACTACTAGTGTCAACACTACCTTCTCCTCCTAAACAGCCTCGACAGCAGGCCTCCACGCTTCTCCTCCCTATGCTCTTCTCTCTCCTCGACCCTCTTTTCCTCTCCACCAGCTTCCGCCAGGCATGGTTCGACAAACACCCTCATACACCTGTCACAGCGTACCATGTCAAGTCTCGCAGATTCTACCCCGACCTCATCAATACTCTGCTCCAGCTTGTCAACGTCTCCCGTATACCATTCCGCGACACCCTTCTCCGGGTCGAGGGTTAGGGCTGAGCACACCCTACCCCTATAGATGAACAAGTCCACTATTACACCGTCGCGCCTCTCAATGTGCACTCGATAGAACGATTTAACGTCACCCTTACTCTTCTCGACCGCCTCAAGTATGAGAGACTTGTAGTCTCGAGAGAAACGCATCGTAATCGAGAACAGTATGAGGTCTGTAAGCACTCGTGTAACCTCCTCCATAGTTAGGGTCTCTCCCCTGGTCATCTTATCCCATAGTCTAGCCTCGGCCTCGTTAACCTCCACTCTTACACTAGTCCCAGCACTCTCACTTACACTCGAGGCGGCTTCTTCCGACTCGCTACCCTCTCTCACTCGCTCGACAACGGCTTCTCCACTCTTCTCCTCAACGTTCTGGACTCGTGAAAGGTTCAATGGGTTGGAGAGTTTAGTCTCAGGCGAGGACTGGAGGTCTAATTCGATGCCTGCCTCGCTGAGTATTTGGGCCTCTAGAAAGCCCCTGGTGGGCGTCCTATTCCAGTACTTCTCGAGCAGTTTTAGCGCATCGTCTCCCTTAACAGTCTCCCCCTCCCCTGTTTCAAGGCATAAGGCTAGAAACCCGTCGGGGCCACCGTCTGCAATCAGCGAGATGAGACCGTCTTCAAACTCTAGCGTAGCCTCTATCTTCCAGTAGCTACCCTCTGGCAGCATGTCTGCGGTCTCCTTTATTAGATCGTAGACGCTCTTACTCCCATCAACCGTCACTAGGGTTGCCTGCTCGCCTCTCGCCGGCATGTCGCAGGCCATGCTACAACTCCCCGCACCCACTCACTCCAATATAGAGGGTCTCTACCCCTATTATAAAGCTTCTAATCATTAGCTTAACGCTACAATATCTCCCCTGTCAATGGAGAAAAACTTATTAGTCCTGGAAAATCAAACGGTCAGAGCAGAGCCTGCGAGGCCCTAGCCTTCTTCATCGCCAGCCTATCTATCAGGGAGTATGGGACTCCCCTAGAGTCTATGACCGCGCCGCATCTTGGACATCTCCTCAATATGATGGGCCGGCCACACCGTGCGCAATGTGTCGCTTCGAAAGGGTTTCTCGCCCCA
>CAYRZG010000039.1:0-10685 GCA_964428695.1 uncultured Desulfurococcales archaeon | reverse complement strand
CCCACTGAGCCCGTGGAGACACGCTCTCCTAATACTCGCATCAGCCGGGCCAGGCACGGTCGCCGCAGCCCTCCTCTCCGCTGTGTCAAGTCTTGGGGAGTTCGGCGCAGCCCTAGTAATCACGGAACCCTCCACTTGGAGCCTGGGAGTACTCACATACAACCTGTACTCTGCCGGCAGGCTCCTCCACGTGGCTAGCGCCTCAGCAACAATCCTACTAGCCCTAACTCTTGCGGCGACAGCCGCGGCGGCATCGAGGCTCAAACAGTGGTTCTAACCGCATCATAATTTAATGACAAATAGATATGGACGAAAACATATAGTCCCACTCTAATCCCCCTAAAAAAGTTTATGTCTTTCACATGTTGGAATAATTCTTTTAAGGGGGCCCCATTGTATCAATATATTGATGCATATATTGTGGGTGGAAGGGTTGAACCCGAGGATACTCTCGATCGTGTTAGCGGCCCTGCTACTAGTAGCTCCCGCTGCGACCGCTCTAGCAGCCGCCCCTCAGCCTTACCCGGTGAAGCCGGCGGCGGACGCGTACGCCAAGATACATCCCGTCCTGTTGAAAGAACTCGGAGAGCTGGGGGACGAGAGGATAACAGTTGCAGTCAGGCTATCCCCCCTGCCAGCATGGGCTGCGGAGAGCGTTAAGGGCAACTATAGGCTCGCAATCGACACCCTTAAGGAGTGGGCGAGGTATACGCAGGAGCCATTCGTGGACTACGTTAAGAGTCTTGGAGGCGAGGTGTTACACAGGTTCTGGATCGACAACGTGGTTATAGTGAGGATTAAGGCTAGCATGATACCAGAGCTTGCATCCTACCCTGGAGTGGTGGAGGTGTTCGAGAACTTCAAAGTACACGTGCTGGAGCCCGTGGCCAAGCACAGCGTTGAGGTTAAGCCAGGCCAGGAGGTGTCGAGCTGGGGGATATTCAAGATAAACGCCCCCGACGTTTGGGCAATGGGCTACACTGGGGAGGGCGTTAGAATCGCCGTTCTCGACACGGGAGTAGACATAACACACCCGGCCCTAGAGGGTAAGATGTTCACAGTGGACCCGAATGACCCATACTATCCCGGTGGCTGGATGGAGTTCGACGACAACGGCAACCCAGTATGTAGCCAGCCACACGACACCCACGGCCACGGTACACACACTAGCGGCACAGCCCTAGGCGGAGACACTAGCAACATCCTCATAGGCGTAGCCCCCGGAGCCAAGCTAATGCACGGCCTAGTACTGCCGGGCGGAGGCGGCACGTTCGCCCAGGTGCTGGCAGGCATAGAGTGGGCTGTCGAGCCATTCGACTGCAACGGGAACCCGACGGGCTACCCGGCCCACGTGATAAGCATGAGCCTTGGGGCAAGCAACTACTATGGAAACGAACTCCTCCCAGGCATCAAGAATGCGCTACTCGCCAACATCATAGTGGTTGCAGCGATTGGAAACGACGGTCCAGACACCAGCAGCAACCCTGGAAACGTGTGGGGCGTATTCGGTGTAGGCGCCACTGACATAAACGATAACGTGGCATGGTTCTCCAGCGGTGAGGTCGTAAACTGGCCGGACCCGCCCAGTGACTGGCCGTTTTTCGACACCTACCCGTCAACCTACATCAAGCCCGACTTCTCGGCGCCCGGCGTTAACATCACGAGCGCCGTGCCTGGAGGAGGCTACGAGGCCTGGGACGGCACAAGCATGGCGACACCCCACGTCTCCGGCACTGTAGCCCTAATACTAGAGGCTATGGGGGCCCTTGACTTCTCCTTCCCCGACCTACCGGAGACCGTGTACCAGATTCTCAACGAGTCCAGCGTAGACCTAGGCGACCCCGGCCAGGACACGAGGTACGGCTGGGGCAGGATAGACGCCTACCAGGCGGTCCAGATCGCGGAACAGTACGCTAAGAAGACCGGCGTCGAAGGCTACGTGTTCGACGCTGTGGACAACAGCCCAATACCGTGGGCCCAGGTCTACGTAGTGGAGGTTAACAAGACATACCATGTGAGGGACAACGGCTACTTCAAGATACCCCTAGACCCCGGAAACTACACGCTAGTATTCACAGCATGGGGCTACCAGAATAAGACCATAACAGTCGAAGTGATACTGTTAAACGGCACCATCATAGGCCTGGTGTACGATGTAACAACCGGGGACCCGATAGCAAACGCTACCGTGGTGATAGAGGAGGCCAACCTCACACTCTACACTGACGAGAACGGAACCTTCCAGGCGAGCGTGCAGCCAGGCACCTACACGATAGACGTGTCGGCGGAGGGCTACTACAACGAGACAGTCACAGTCAGCGTTGACGAGAACGAGACGGTGGTAGTGCAGATAGGCCTCCAGCCGAGGGCCAACGGTACCATAGCGGGCTACGTGGTAGACGCGGACACAGGCGACCCGATAGCCAATGCGACAGTATTCGTCTACACCAGCGCAGGCCAGGTGGTAAACTACACTAACGCGCAGGGCTACTACGAGCTACACGTACCGGCAGGCGTCTATGATGTGCACGCTCTGGCGCCAGGCTATCAGGAGGCCGTGGCCGGGAACGTGACCGTGCAAGCCAACCAGACAGTGGTAGTCAACTTCACACTACAGCCGATACCCCCGACAGTAGTAGTTGTGGGCAACGTGCACTACTACACCCAGCCACACCTGGCGCAAATAGTAGGGAACCTGGGCCTCCCGGTAGTCGAGTATGAGAACGCCTCAGACCTCGTAGCAGACTGGGCCGCTGGCAATGTGAACCCGAGGGTCGTGATAATAGACCACTGGAGCAGCGACCGCTACAACCTAGTCGACTTCGACACAGTCGTTAAGCCGTTAATACAGCTCGCGGACGAGTATGGAGTGACGCTGATCTTCCTCGACACCTCCTACAGCGGCTACACCGGAGCCTACACGCTCTACTACTACAAGGATAGCCTAGAAGCCCTAGGATATCCTGCACCTGACAGCTACGTGTACCACTATCCGAGCGCCAGCTACGTGATGGTCAATGTTACCAATACAAGCCATGCGCTGTTCGAGAACGTAACCTACGATAACGGGACGGCCTTCTACCTCGCCGACCTGGGTGCCAGCAGCTACGCCGACTATATGGTGTTCAACTTTACTAACGACAACGTGACAGTGCTAGCCCTGGTAGTGGACTCCTACAACAACGTCGAGGGTGTGGGTGTTGCAGTCTGGCATAGCCCGGCGGGAGCCCAGTGGTTGTTCCTGGCAAGCTGGGGTGAGAGCTACTGGATGCAGTACATAGAGCCCGGATCCGACGGCCAGTATAGCGTGTCTACCCAGAAGGTGTTGGAGAACGCTATAATGTTGGGATGGGAGCAGCAGCCTCTAGGAGGCCCACTAAGCCCCGACACGATTGAGGCGATAAGACCATACCTTGAGCCCGCCAGTAAGCCTGTAAAGCCAAGCCTCTACACCTACGTGGAGGTCTACCTTGAGAGGCAGCCATACGGCTACGTAACAGGCAAAGTTGTAGACGAGGAGGGCAACCCGATAGCCGGCGCCAAGGTGTCAGCACTAGGCACTCCGATGAGCGTCCAGACAGACGAGAATGGAGACTTCACAATGTGGCTACCGGCAGGCAACTACACTCTAGAGATAACAGCCGAAGCCTACTATCCAGCGTACGTAAACGTGACGGTAGAAGTCAATGCAACCGTCGATCTCGGCAACGTGACTCTGGAGGAGATGCCTAAGATAGCAATACTCTACGACTACCAGCTGGGCAACTTCCTATCCCAGAACGGCTACTATGTGGTAAGCTACGACGACCCGTACCAGCTGGCTAGCGACGTTGCGGCTGGCATGTACGACCTGGTGATCTGGGCCGGCCACTACAATGCCCCATTCCCGAGCGCCGACCAGTTCTGGGCGGTGATCAACGCGACGCTCGAGGCCAAGGTGAGCGTGATATTCCTAGACTCTTACGGCTACAATGGCTACGGTATCAAGGCTCTCAGCGCCTACACCGGCGACCCTGCTGTTACCGGCTACGACTGGGGCGACGGCTACGTGTACATAGAGGTGCTACAGTCCCACCCAATAATGAAGGGCTTCAGCCCAGGCGATCTGGTATTGATACTCAACTGGACCGGCGCAGACTATGCTTGGTTCGACCAGTTCTCCGGCGACGTGCTAGCCAACATTGTAGTAGGCGGCCAGACCAAGGGCGCTGGCATCGGAGTGAAGGTGACCGATGTCGGCACAAAGTGGATACTGCTGGCAAGCTTCGTACCAACACAGTGGAACGACATCAGCATATTCACAGAGGACGCCCTACAGATAATACTCAACGCTGTAGAGTACGGCATGCTCAAGCCGGTGAACGTGACACTAAGCAAGAGCGAGGCCGTGGTTGGAGAGCAGGTGACAGTCTACTTCAGCGGCGCCAAGCCCAACACCACCTACACAGTCTACTTCGACGACATGCCGTTGAAGAACGTGACCTCCGACGAGAACGGCTCTGGAACCGTAAAGATAACCGTGCCCCTAGTGCCGGGCGGACTACACTATGTAAGGGTGGCCAACTACACTATCGGCCAGGAGGGAGCCGCACCGATAAAGGTACTAGCCAACGTCAAGGTATACCCCGCCGAGACTACAGCGCCAGGCATGGTAACGGTTGAGGTGACAGGCCTCCAGCCAGGCGAAGCATTCAACGTATACCTAGACTCCAACTGGCTCAGCAAGCTACTAGCAGACGAGAACGGAGCATACACAGGCCAGCTCAACATACCGCTCGTGGTGAGCGGAGCCCACAAGATAAAGCTAGTACTCGAAAACGGAACCGTGCTAGCCGAGGCCACAATACAGGTGACAAGCCAGCTCGACAACATCAACAGCCAGCTCTCAAGCCTAAGCGACAAGCTCACCAGTGTGAAGGGCGAGATAATCAGCGTGATACAGAGTAACGCCGACAGAGTAGTAGCAGAGGTGCAGACCGCGAAGGGCGACATACTCGTGAAGCTAGACAGGCTCAACACCACCATAGCAGGCCTAATAGTCTCCAGCACAGGCGAGGTCAAGGCAATCATAGACAGTGAGATGGGCACACTCGCAGCGTCCCTAGACGCGATCAACGCCACCATAATGGGCATAGTGACCGATGAGCTTGGAAACGTCTACGCGATACTCAACACTAGCATAGGCCAGGTAGCCGCTAAGGTAGACGCGATCAACGCAAGCATAGTAGACGTGATAGTAAACAGCAAAGGCGACATAATAGCTAGGCTCGACAACGGATTCAACCAGGTCGACGTGAAGCTAGGAAACATACAGGCTACACTAGACAGCATTAAGTCAACCCTCGACAACGTGAACAAGGCAGTAACAGAAGACCTGCCAGCCAAGTTGGAGGAGGCCAAGTCCCAAGCCGAGAGCGCCAGGAACATAGGCCTGGCAGCCGGAGGCATAGCTGCAGTAGCAGCGGTGGCCGCAGCCTACAGCATAGTAAGGCGGCCCTAGCAACACGAGTAAACTCTCCAAACCGTTTTAAATACCCTTATTTTCTCCTGTTCTCCCCTCTTAGCATATACGCGACGGTTAGAGCTACTCCTATCGCATAGACTATCGCGCTAGCTGCCTCCAACATTGTGAATCCTCCAGCGGCCTCAGGGTGCTCTACTTTAAGAGACTGATACCTCACGATAGCCATTACGAAGAGTAGCGTAAATATCACAATCCCGGCTATAGCCTTTACCCTGACCGAAACCATTCGAGCCCCACCGGTTTTGAAGCTATAGAATAGTGAGGGTATAGTGTTGGGGTACCTGTTCTATTGTTTAGACTTAGACGCCTCCTGCCTAAGCTTTTCAAGCAGCGCCCTAAGGCTCCGCTTCCTCTTCTCAATATACTCTAAGGCCTCGTCACGGGAGACTTCAATGTATATTCCGCCGGCGAACCCTATGAAGGCCTTGCCGCTCTTGGTCCTCTGTAGTAGTGTTTCCGCCTCCTCCAGCTCTGCCAGGGTCGCTTCTATCTCGGCTATGAGTGTTTGGGCTGTGCGTAGCTGGAGTGACAATCCTCGACACCTCTAGGGGAAAAGTGTGTGGTCCGACGGGGCTACTGTCCAGCCTCCTGCTGCTGGGCCTGTTCCTGGAGCTTTACTATTATCTCGCTTATCCTGGCGTTGATCTCCTCTAGCTTCCTCCGGAGGTCTAGCCTTAGCTGTTCTAGCGCCTTTATTCTCTCGTTGATCATCTCCTTTGCCTCGTCTATGGTGGCTTCCACGCTCATCCTCCCGCCTACTCCCATTATCACGTGCTCGGTGTCCTCTATCTTGGCGCGTATGAAGTTGCCGGCTCCTATCGGGACTAGCACTATCTTGTCCTTGCCCTTCTCCCTGATATAGTCTAGAGTCTCGAGCACCGTGGCCAGGTCTAGTATTGTGGCGTCTATTGTTGCGATCTGCTGCCTTAGGCTCTCGGCCTGGCCGAAGAGGGTTCTAAGCTCCTCCTCCAGCCTGTCCGGTGCGACCTTTGCCTCGGCCATCGCTGTTCACCATGTCTACATACTATAGATTCTTCTATATGTATGTTTGGCTCTATGTACTATACTCAAAGGTTTATATCCCACTAGCATATCCTATGGTGTATTGTAGGTTTCTCGCACTATAATGTGGGAGTGTTTTGGATTAGTCTTCTCACCCTGCTTTCTAGCCCCTCCGCGAACTCTTTGCTTCTAACTATCACTGCTGCTACCTCGTCTCCGCCTCCCGGCACTCCTATGATTACAGTGTTGCATGCTATCATGGCGTCTATCATTGCCGCTGGATGGAAGACTATCCTAGCGCCCCTCTTTTCGATAGCCTCTACGGCCCATGTTGGGGGCCTCTGGTCTGTGGATACGACTATGAGGCTTCCAGGGCGTATGAGGTCGACGATTAGGAGGAGGCGTTCCCACAGCTCTGCTATCTTCTCGGCGGCCTTGTATACTAGGAAGACCGGTGGCTTAGGGCAGGATGATAGCGTGGTGGCGGCTATGCGGAGTATGACTTCCAGTCCTCTCGTCATGTATGCCTCGTCCCTCTTCTCGTCTGAGAGGTTCTCCAGTTCCGAGGCTAGCCGTTTAACCTGATCCACTCTTCTCCTGGCCTCTTCGAGGAGTCTCGCACTATAGGCTTCAAGGGCTATCCTCGGGTCCACGGCCCTGTAGTGGGTGTCCGACTTCACGACTAGGCCTTTGGCTTCCAGCGATTTGAGCACGTCGTATATTCTTCCCGTGGGGACCCGGCTCCTCCTAGCCAGCTCGGGGGCTCTCATGGGGCCGCTTCGCAGGAGTTCGAGGTATGCTCGGGCCTCGTAGTCGTTTAGGCCTAGTATGCTCCTCACCTTATGCCGCAGGTCGTCGGCCTGCAAGCTTCTATCCCCGCCGGTTGGTCCTACTGTTACCCCACCCCCCATATAGGGGCTGTCACCAGGTAGTGGATTGAAAGGCTTATCGCGACGAATGGTATACTGTAGCGTAGGAAGTCCCGTGCCCCGATCCTGTAACCGGCCTCCTCAGCCATTGTTACGGCAATATATAGTGCGGGGGCCGCGGCAGTGGTTGCGTTGCTGGCCAGTGTGGCCGACCATGCCATAGCCCAGTAGAGGGGCCAGGGATCCAATCCTATGGCCTGGGAGGCGTCTCTCACGGTGTAGAGGAATGTTAGGAGGAGGGCGTCGTGCTCTATGAAGGTGCTGAGGGCGGCGACTATCCAGTAGGAGGCCGTATACGCCTTTAGGCTGCCGTCTTCGAGGAGAGGTACGAGCTTGAAGGCTAGCATTTGTAGCGCCCCTGTCTCCTCAAGGCCTCCCACTAGGGAGAAGAGGGCGGCGTAGAACAGGAGCGCTCTCCACTCAACATGCGACAATACGTCCTCGAAGCTCGGCACCCTACACCCAGCCTTCCTAGCCGCCTCCATGAAGAGGGCGGTGGCGGCTGCTCCCGCGACCGTTATGAACCCTAGAGGCACGCCGAGTAGGGGTCTCACCGCCATCGCTGCTACTGTCGCGGCGAAGAACGCTACGCTTACCGGCAGTAGCCAGGGCTCCCACCGGGAGGATTGAGGCTTCGAGACCCTCGGCAGGGCTGAGGGCTCCCTCCTGACGAAGAGCAGGTAGTATACGGCTAGGGTTGACAGGAACGTTACTGTTAGCAGGGGGAAGCTTCCAGGCCTCCCCGAGTGCACTATGAAGTCCCAGAACTCTGCCCCCGCCACACTATGGAGTAGCTGCGGGGGCAGGTCGCCCATTAGCAGGGCCGTCCCCATGAAGTTCGCCGAGAAGCCCACTAGGAGTATGGCTAGCACCGGGTTCCCGCCGCTTCTCCTCGCAGCCTCGAGAACCACCCCTCCAAAGACTAGTATCACTAGTACATTGTCAACGAACATTGAGACGAATCCCGCCGCCAGGGCCGTTGCGAGGAGGAATACCCTATAGTTCCCCGAGCGCCTGGCGACAGCCTCTAGGACCCTCTCGGCTAGGCCGCCCTCAATCATATAACCTGTTATAACCCACATGCCGAACAGTATCGCTATCACATTCCAGTCTACAGCGTGGAACGCTTGCTCCGGCGTGTATTCTGTGAGCACAACAAGTACAACCAGCCCGGCTAGGGCGGCGACGGTCTCATCCACCACCCTCAGTACTATGGTAGCCACAGTCAGTGTGAAAACCAGGAATGCTACGAGCCAGTCTTCCACCGCAGGCACCGTGGGGCCGTCACGCCCCGGCCGGTTATAGGCATGCCCCTACACACTCCAGCCTGGCGGGGGATGAGCGGGGCGTTGACTTGGAAGGCCCGCCCCGGGCCGATGGCCGGCTCTAGCTGCGACCCCGCCTTATTGCAGCGTATCCAGCCGTGATGCCTGCCGCCAGCACAGCGGCGGCTAGAATCTCCCCCCAACGGCCCCCCTTGTCCTCTTCCACGGCGGCAGTAGTGGTGTTGGCCCCCACCAGCGGTGGTGTGGCCGACGCCTCGGGCTCCACCTGTCTTTCGGGCTCGAGGAATACTATGACGTAGCGGGAGGGCCTAGGTAGGCTAACCGTGTACTGGCCGCCCCCTCCCTCCACGACTCCCCAGCCTGTGGGGGCGAGTGCCGCCACGACAGTGTAGCGTTGGACCTCAATGCTCCACGTGGCCGTGGCGACGGGGGAGTATGCTATCACCGCCAGCCTGCCCGGCGCCCCCGAGGCTCTAGCATACTCTACGAGCGTGGAAGGCTCCACCCTAGCGTCGACAGCCTCGGCTCCAGGCGAGAGTAGGGGGCCAGAGGCTGTGGCCCTCCAAGAGTATACTGAGACGCTCCCCACCGCGGAGCCGGAGACGGCTATGGTCGACCCACCCCTCCTCACAATAGTTCCGCCCACGATAACAGTGGGGCCCAAGGGGCTCTGGAAGTAGCAGTCGCCGGCAACAATGACAGCCCTCCCCAGGCTTGGCGGGTAGGCGACCGCTACTAGAGCCGGGTCCCCCTGGAACACCGAGCCGGTTAGGTTAGCGGTCAGGTTAGCATCCATCAATACGAGAGTAAGGCACCCGTGGGGGCAGATTAGGGTAGAGCCCTCGACACGCGCCTCGTGGCTACCCTTGGAAACGTAGACTATCCAAGGCTCCTGCAGGTTTAGCGTAGAATTTGAGATCTTCAAAACTAGCCCCTGCTCTCCGCCAACAGTACTCCTCCCAGACACGATCGAAACCCTGGAATCCTCAAAGACAACGCTGGGAGCATGCACCCACAAGGTCTCAGCTGAGGCCCAGCTACCCGTAACCACGAGCCCCCCGGACACAGCGTGCAGGCGGCCCAGGTAGAGCCTGGAATCCTCAACGTAAACGCTGCCCCGTGCGAAGACGCTCACCAGCCCCGGCCTGCCAGTCCCGTTAATAGAGCCTGGAGCCCCAACGCTCGAGGATTCGATCACGACACCATACACGGGCACCGTAGCCTTCCCCACGACAAGGCTCCCAAGCGTGGAGTTCGAGACCTCAACATGCATGGCTTCGGTCACGTGGAGCAGGCCAGCCCGTGTATCGTTTACAGTAACATTAGACGTGGAAGACAGCCAGGCGGCCCCGGCCACGAGCCCCGTAACGAGAATAGGCGATGACGAGTACAGTTTAAACTCCCCTATCCTCGACGAGGCCATGGAAACCACAACCGGCTCGCTGGAGGCATCGTAGATGCTTAGGGACTCCAGGGTAGAGTTGACTACGGTGATATTCGGTGAGGTAAGGTTGAGCAGTTCTATCCCGCTACCCCTAACGTTTGAGAGGATAACCCCTGAAATGTTGGCGCCTGCTGTGACCACAGTGACGTTGCCTCTAATGTCGACATTGTCGAACACGATTAGGGAGGCGCCACCCTCAACAATGTAGACTATACTCCTCCAAATCGTTGTATTCGACACGACCAGGTCGCCGTCGGAGTAGATAACCATAAAACCCCGAGCTGGAGCAGCCTCACTAAACGCCGCCGAGGCCAGCGGCAGCATTAGAGTGGCTACCAGCGCTAGACCTAAGAGGGGACTAGCCTGCAAGCCGAGCGTCTCCCCACGAACAATTCAAAGGCTAGCCTTCATAAACCCCCCGCTAGACCCACGGAGAAACACGGGTGCGGCCGTCGTCTAGCCTGGACTAGGACGCCGGCCTTCCAAGCCGGCGATCCCGG
>CAYRZG010000038.1:1750-10756 GCA_964428695.1 uncultured Desulfurococcales archaeon | reverse complement strand
GTTCACGCCGAAGCCGCTGCCAAGCCAGTCGTAGCCTCTCTCCACGCTCTCCTTGTACAGGTATTCTAGGAGCCTGCTCCCGATACCCCTACCCTGCACTTCGGGGTGGGTTGCTATTCTAACTATCCTCCAGCCCTTCATCCGCCCATACTCTATGATCCTCGCGTGTTTTAGGAGCCTGTCCGGTATAATGTTGCCTGCGATCTTCTCGCCCCGCAGGAGCCTGTCTATCAGGTCGTCGGGAAGGCCGCCCTCCTCGGCCACCTGGGCGGCTCCCACGATCTTACCCCTCCTCCTCGTAGCCACAGCCCTAATGCTATGGTGGGGTGCGTCGGCAAGCATGCCGAGGTCGTCGGGCTCGTTCCTATAGTGGGCCAGCACGTATATTCCGAATAGCTCCCTCAGCTTCTCCTCACCCTCGGGCGAGAAGAGCCATGCGGGGTCCAGCCTAAGGTATACTAGGTCGCCCCTCTCAATGTCCTCCAGGTCCTCCTTCGTGAGGCTCGCCGGCTCGGCGTCGAGGAGGAGCACGTCGTAAAGCCAGCGCTCGACGGGGTCCCCCTTGTTATACCTTATGGGCTCGTCCATCTCCACGTGTCGGAGTTTAGTGTTCGGATCCTCCTTCAGCGCGGATAGGAACCTTACGTTGAAGCCCCTCCCGGCGCCCTCATAGCCGTGGATGGTGGCCGAGAATATCATCCTCTTGTGCGCCCTCCATATCTTGTGGAGGAGTGGCACGTGAATGCCGCTGGCCTCGTCGACCGCCACAATATCAGCCTGTATCCTGGTGGCGGCTAGGGGCTCCCAGTACTCTATGCTGAACTTCCTCCCCTGGATCTCGAGTATCTTCCCGCCCCTCTTCCGAGGCTTAGGGTCTAAGCCTAGCTTCTCCGCCGCCCGGAGGGCCAGCTCCATTAGGCTCTGAACATTGCTCAGGCTGGGGGCGGTGACGATAATCCTAACCCTATGCTTGACCTCTCCAAGCTTGTAGGCTAGCCCCACAAGGCCTATGCCGACGGCACAGCTCTTCCCCCTCCCCCTGTCGGCTGTTACGACTATGGCTTTCCTCTGCCCCTTCTTCGGCTTCTCGTAGAGCCACTCCATCTCCCTGATAACGCGGACCTGGTCCTGGGTTAGGGCCAGCTCGTATAGTTCGCGGGGGAAGAGGGTCTTCTCGGGTATCTTCAGCCTCCTCTCCCTGGAGGCCTCCGCCCTGGCTATCGGCTTGCCGCTTATCAGCTCACCCCTGTCAGCGTCGTACACGAATATGTTCTCCTCATGTTCGAGGAGCTTCCTCTTAAACCATGATATGAAGATGTGCCTAGGCTCACTATACCCTGGGACTAGGAGGTTCTGCTTGAAAAGGGTGAGCTTGGTGTCCCACTCGTCCCATGGGGGCGCCTGAACTACTATGAGGCCGCCGCCCTCCACGACCTCTACCAGCCTGCCCACGTCGTTGGGCTTGAGGTCGTTCGTGAGGTCTAGTACTAGGGCTTGGAAGGTGGTCCCGAGGTAGCGGTCGCTCTCCTCGTACCTCGCCGTCGTCTGCTCGAGGAGGCTGCCCTTCTCCTTCACCGCCCTCTTAACAATCTCCTTCCTCAATCTAGCGTCGTCGAACTCGTCGTGGAAAGCGTAGAGGAGTCGGAGGGGCCGCCGCCCGGCGATCTTACGGTACCTCCTCTCATAGTATAGGAGGGCCCTGGCCGTTACGGCGCCGACTACCCTCGGGTCCCCTCCGGAGACCACTAGCATAACCCTATACCTTGCCGGGATGCTTGCTCGAAGCGCCTTCCCCACCTTCTTAAGCATGCGTAGGGCGGCGTTCCCGGCCACCTTGTCGAGCCTACGTACTATCTCGAGAGCCTCCCTCTCAATCTCAGCCCTCGGGCGGACGGCCAACACCACACACCCTTGCGGCGGCCCCGAATGGTGGATGCCGCATATGGGGAGGGAGCCGGGGAAGATAAGCCCTCCCACGCCGCCCAACGCTAGTGTAATCCAAAATATCATAAGCCCTGCCAGGCTAGAGCGCGTCCATGGTGCGAGACTGTGGAAGTGGACTACGAGGAGATCTACCTCATGAGCATAAGGCCGCAGTATGCGTCGGCTATACTCTCGGGGAGGAAGAAGTTCGAGCTCAGGAAGCTCTCCGGCCTCCACCCGATAGAGGAGGGGGCAGTCATCGTAATCTACAGTAGCGGGAAGGTGAAGAGCATAGTAGGCGAGTTCCGCGCCGGCCGCGTGATAGTGGGGACCCCAGAGCTGGTCTGGGCCCACGTCAGCAGGCCCGGCATGGGTATTGGAGGGGACGCATACGCTTACATACGGGGCGCCAAGAGGGCTATGGCCATCGAGGTCCGAGAGCCCAGGGTGTACCCGAGGAGTGTGAGCCTAGAAGAGATTAGGAGGCTCATACCTGGCTGGATGCCCCCATTCAGCTATAGGAGGCTAGAGCCGGGGGACAGGGTCTACGAGCTGATTATTAGGCGTCTAAGGGAGAGCATCCTATAGCAGGTCTACAACCCCGTCCTCGTCGAGCGCTGCTATGGGGGCTTTGACGCCGGTCAGCGTGGGCCCAGCGTGGACGGGCTCCATTATCCTATTGGCGCCCCACAGCTCCCTCATCAGCAGCTCCCTCACGGCTATCCTTATCACCTCGCTCCTGCTAGTATACTTCCCAGCCTTGACGAGCTCGTCTATCCCCCTAACGTAGACCTCGGGCATCTTTACAGTAACCAGCCTCACCGGCTCTCACCGGGGTAAAGCTTATATCCCCGCCCCTTTAAAAGGCGGGTTCCACCGTAGTAATGGCAAAGCCAGCTGATAGAGTAGACTATGACAACCATGAGGCCAGCGGCTGGTATACGTGTTACACCCGTACTCCACAGGTAGACGCCCAACACTATAGCCTCCAAGCCCACAATGCGACACGGGTGTGCAGGGCTGCGGCAAGAGGCAAGACTGGGAGCCCGCGTAGACAGCGTGTGCGGTGAAATAGTCGAGGCCGACGGCAACCTGGGGGAGGCGTGCGTAAACATCCGCGGGGGACTAGTATACTCTTGGACCGAGGAGCCCCGGGGAGAGCACGTCATAGACGTTAGGGGGACGGGCTACAAGATCATACCCGGCCTGGTAGACCTGCACGTCCACCTACGGGGCCTCCTCCTCTCCTACAAGGAGGACGAGGAAACCGGGACCCGTGAGGCCGCCAGAGCGGGGATCACGCTAGTAGCTGACATGCCCAACACTAAGCCAAGGCTAGACACGCCCCGGGCACTAGCGGCTAAGCTCGAGGCCCTGGCCTCAAAAAGCATAGTTGACTACACGGTATACGCCGCCATACCCCGGGACCCCTCCACAGTAGACCTCTTAGCCTCGAAGCCCATAGCCGGCTTCAAAGTATACCCCCAAGACTATGGTAGGGAGGCATCCCTCCAAAGGGCGGCCAGACTCGCCACCCTCATAGTAGTACACCCCGAGCTCCCAGAGGCAGAGGGGCCAGTCTCGCTAGAGGATCCCGCGTCGAGAAACGCCCACCGGGGATGCCACCTCGAGGCCGCCGCCCCCAGCCTCCTCGCACCCCTACTAGACGGCGCAAAAGTACACGTTACACACGCAAGCTGCACCTCCACGGTGAGAGAGGCTAAGAGGCTAGGCTACACTGTAGACGTCGCACCACACCACATCATATACAACGCCCGTCCAAGAGGGGACCCCTGCACCTCGAGAGTCAACCCCCCACTAAGGGACAACATGGAATCACACAGGCTAGCCCAGCTCATAATAGAGGGTAGCGTGGACGCCCTTGCAAGCGACCACGCCCCCCACGCCTGGTGGGAGAAGACCGAGCCGCTAACATGCAGGCCCGGCTACCCATGGCTGGGCCTATGGCCATGGGCCGCCAGGGCGGCTCTAGGCCTAACGCTCCAGGAGCTGGTAGAGCTAGCCTCTAGGAGGCCGGCCGAAATACTCGGAATATACCCAGCCTACGGGACCCTAACACAGGGAGCCAGGGCAAACATAGCGATAGTAGATCCGGATACACGGTGGAGGCACACGGGCTTCCACCACTCAAAGCACGGGCTCCCAGCACACTTCATGCTAGAAGCCAAGGGGAACGTTGAATACACTATAGTGGGAGGCATCCTAGTATATGATGGTAGCCAAACTTCCACAAACTATAAACCAGGGGTTAACAGCGTAGAGTGGAGTAGAAACAATAAAATACCCTAACAATACAACACGTGATACACGACGGGTGCAAAAATTATGATGACCCAGCAGGCGAGACTAGACTTACTTATCGAGGCATTCGAAAAATTCCGATCAGCAATACTACTCTACCTGCTAGGACTACTAATCGTGATAGGAGCATCGTTCTCTGTACTAGGTGTTATAACGTCGGGTTTCGGCACGGCTACAATAGGGGCTGGCGCAGCCGCTGGTATCATTGTTGGAGGCATAATCCTCCTAGTAGGAATCATAATGCTATTCCAGTCAGCCGGTAAGTTCGCAGAGTTCGACCCAGACAGGCTAGGAGGGTTTAGGACCGGCCTTAGGCTCCAGCTGGCGGCCATTGTTTTAATGATACTTGGAATGCTAGCCATATTCGCTTCGCCGGGGTTGGGAGCTGGTTTAGTAGTAATAGCGTTAATAGCGGCTCTTGTAGGCGAGGTTTTGATAGGCTTGTTCTTCATGAGGCTTGGCGATATGGGCAGGGAGGGTCTACCGATACCAGACGGGTTCAGGTTGGTGGGTATCCTATACCTTGTAGGGATAATAATTAACATACTCCAACTAATAGCGATAATAATGGCGTATGTGTACGCTGGTGACGCCATTAGGAGGCTGCAGGCTGCCAGGGCTAGTGGTGGCCAGCCTGTAGAGCAGGGCTATGCCACGGGCTTCTAGCCTGGCCAGCCGTGTTTGCCAACGAGGGGTACGAAGCGTACGGGCAGGTCTGGCTTTTCCCACACTCTCCCCTCGGCGTCTTTCTCGACTACTACTAGGGTTTGATCCCACAGGTCTCCCACAGGGATTACCATTCTCCCCCCAGGCTTCAACTGTTCTACTAGGGGCTTTGGGATCTTGGGGGCTCCCGCGGTCACGAGTATCCTGTCGTATGGCGCGTGATCTGGCAGCCCGAGGGTCCCGTCTCCCACTACTACTGTAACCCTGTCAGCGTAGCCTGTCTTCTCAAGGTTTCTCCTTGCATACTCGGCCAGCTCCGGGACCCTCTCGATGGTCCAGACGTGGCCCCACTCTTCCCTGGGCGCCTCGGATGGGGCAACGATCTCTGCTATTACCGCGGCGTGGTAGCCGCTCCCAGTCCCAACCTCCAACACCCTATGTCCCAGGTCGGGGTCGAGTAGCTCGGTCATGTAGGCTACCATGTGGGGGGCGCTAATCGTTGCACCGTAGCCTATGGGGAGTGGGGTGTCCTCGTACGCCATACTCCTATACTGTGGCGGCACGAACTCCTCCCTTGGAACTCGTAGCATGGCCCTGTAGACCTTCTCGCTCCTAATGTAGCCGAGCCTCCTCAGCTCTTCGACGAGCCTCCTCCTCTCCTCTTCGAAGCCCACTTCCTCACCACCCTACTACCAGGGTATCTAACGCGGACTACGCCAAAGCCTAGAGTGGCGGCGGCCTCCTGTAGGGCATAGTCGTCCGTTGCTACCGCCACGCTCCCACACTCTCCTCTAGCCTCCAACGCTACCGCTAGCACTGTGAGGTCTGCCCTGCTAAGCTTGGAGGCAAGCCTGCCAGGCAGCATGGAGGCAACCCTTTCCACCGGCGGATCCTCTACCAGGCGGGCTAGGCCGGACTCCAGCATGAACTCAAGCCTCTCCCTCGACTCCCTGTCTATAACCTCGGCCGCAACACTCTCTGGTATGAGGTGCCTGGCTCTCAGCGACATCGGCAGCCCGGCGAGTATGGCGGCGACATCGTCGACTATACACTGTTCCAGCGCCATCCGCAGCCACCGTTGGAAGGGTTACCGTGGAGTGGGTATATTCGAAGGGGTCACGTCGAGCATACTCCAGCGTCGCGCAGCGGGCACGAGGCCGGGACCCGGGGCTTCGAAGCCCTCGAGGCCAGCTCTTCGAACCCCAGCCTCCTCCTACTCCCAAGGTAGAATGGCTTACCCTTCTCAACCCTCGCCTCGGCCTCCAGGAGCCTCCTCCACCAGTGGGGGTACCGGTCTCGGAGCCTCGCATAGTATTCCGGGTCGGCGTTGTAGGGGCAGTATACGCAGTTCGCCGACCCGCCTAGGGTCTCGTATAGGGGGTTCAGGGGGAGACCCCTCTCCGAAACATACTCGAGCACGTCGCTCGTAGTCCACTGGAATATCGGCTTGAAGAAGACAGTCCTCCACCCGGGGATCCTGCCGAGCACGCCAGCCTTCTTCCAGCTCCTCCTCCAACCCGAGTCTCCCGCCTTAACGCCGGTAGCGGTAACCATGCCTCGGAGGTGCCTGTTTACAACGCTTGTCTTGAAGGTTGTCATACACCATCTCCTCCTCGGCCCCGGCCAACCCCACCTCTCCACGAGCTTGTAGAAGTCGTGCCTCTCATGCCTCAAGTGTAGGAATGAGACGCCGGGCTCTAGACCGTAGAGCCTGGCAATCCTGTAGGCGTACTCAATGTTCTCCTCGTGAGTATTACCGGGTATCTCAATATAGGCTACGATATAGCGGCCGGCCCCCAAAGCCCTGTGAACAACGTCCAGGACAACGAGGCTATCCTTCCCGCCAGAGAACATGACCGCCAGGGGACCCCTAACACCGTCGACCCCAGCCTCCACAGTGGACGCCACGAGCCTCACAGCCTCAATGCTAGCCTCCACCTTACCGTCAAGGTCGGGACCGCTAGAGAAGAGAAGATCCTGCAGCCTAGCGTCAAGCTCCCTCAGGGGCTCGGGTAGCATCTCATTAGCAAGACGCACCGCCATAGGCGCCGCCAGTAATACAATCTCAAGAGAGGATACTACCTCTTTAAGCATAAAACCATGCATTGCCAGGTATTACCAAGCAATACGCTAATGGTGGAGCCAGCAATACGGCTGGCAAAGCCAGCCAGACCTACCCGATATTGTTGCCAGAGCTACAAAGCCAAGTGTAATCCCACCACATTGAGGCCTTCCACCCCCCACCGCTGGCGGGCTGCTTTCCACGCATTCTCGAGCTACTCGACTAAGCCTTGACTGCATGCGGGGCCGGCCTCCCTGAAACCCCGGCTCTCCACGAGACTCTCCAAGATTAGCATTGACCCACTACACTATTAGGAGGTGGAGCTAGCCCTGGTTTTAACCGTGAGGCCCCCATTGCATGTTTTGGAGGAGTCGGGTTGCCCGGACGGAGGTATACTGTGCCCCGTGGTCGCGACGGATGGCCTGTGAGGGGTGACCCTGCACCCGGGCTCTCGGGCCCCCAGGCGTTCTGGCATCGGGACGCGGTTGACTACAGGGCTAGGGTTCCCGAGCTGATGGGTGAACGTTCGGGGGCTCCTTTACTCTTAACCCCGTGTAGCAATGTTAAGCCATACCCTAGGAGCCCTCAGTCGGCTAAGATACGAGGCGTCCTACGCCGCTTGGGGTTCTGGGACCCGTCTGGCCCCGGGATGTATGGTTCGCCCTCTGGGCTCGGCTGGATCTACCTCAGCGACCTCCTGGGCCTGGTACCCTACGAGGTTGCCCACGAGTATCCTGCGTGCTGCTACAATTACCCCCCGGACCTATTGGAGGCCGACCGGAGAGCCTGGGAGGAGTTAATCTCTACAATAGCGGCTGGCCTGTCGAGTGCCGAGCCGGAGGTCATTATAGCATACCTTCCAAGGCGATACCTGCTGATACTTGGCGAGGCCATCGAGAGCGCTGGGGTCAATCTTAGGCTGGAGACTGTTCCGTACCATCTCTTCCACGGGCACAAGAGGCTGGAGGAGGTCCTAGGCAGGATCTTAAACTAGGTTATTTACGGGTTGATTACCAGATTCTACCGCTGGTGGGGTGGATTGGCCTCTGCCCGGGTCATAGTCGCAGTGGCGGTAATACTCATAGCCGTCGCTGGAGTAGCCCTCTTCGCCGCCCGCGGCAGTGGCGGTAAGGAGCTCGTTATCTACACGTATGGCGACTTCATGGCCTGGGGTGAGAATCCAAACGAGACGTGGGACAAGGTGTTCTACGAGTTTGGCCGCAAGTACGGGGTGGAGGTCAAGGTTAGGACTTTCGACGACGCTAGGACAGCCCTGCTAGCGGCCATAGACGAGTACCAGCGTGGCGTTAGAACGGCCGACCTAATCATAGGAGTTGACAACCTCCTCATCTTCGAGGCTAAGAAGGCCGGCATAATAGAGTGCTACTACAGCCCCGTCGCCAGGGACACTGTGCCAGGCCCGGTAGCTGACGCCCTTGACCCGGACAGGTGTGTTACCCCGATAGACTACGGTCTTATAGCACTAGTCTACGACCCAACAAGGCTCCCCGACGACGTGTTAGAAGCGTTGAAGGCGCCGACCCTCGACGACCTCGCCAAGCCAGAGATAGCAAGCCGCCTAATAGTCGAGGATCCGACAAAGAGCAGTCCTGGGCTAGCCTTCCTCTTCTGGCAGATAGCTGTTAGCGAGAAGCTAGAAGGCAGGGACTGGCGGGACTGGTGGAGGAGCATAGCCGGCCAGGTCTACGTGGCCCCAAGCTGGGGTGACGCCTACGACCTCTTCCTCTCCGGCGGCGACAGGGCCATAGTGGTGAGCTACGGTACAGATACTGCCTACAGCGCGTGGAGCGAGGGTGGGGAGCCGACACTACGCCTGGCCCTCATCTACTATGCAGGACAGAGCACGGCATGGCTACAGGTTGAAGGCGCACTAGTGGTGAAAGGCCAGCCCGGCACCTCTCTGGCGAAGAAGTTCGTTGACTGGCTCCTATCCGAGCAGGTACAGTCTCTAGTCCCGAGCAACCAGTGGATGCTACCGGCAAACTCTAAGGTCCAGCTACCAGACTACTACA
>CAYRZG010000038.1:0-1650 GCA_964428695.1 uncultured Desulfurococcales archaeon | reverse complement strand
AGCAACCAGTGGATGCTACCGGCAAACTCTAAGGTCCAGCTACCAGACTACTACAAGTACGCCCTCACACTAGACGATGTTGATATTGTGGCGAACTCGCTCCTAACGACAGACGAGATAGAGGCAAACTATGAGAACTGGCTACTCGACTGGACCCAGATAATGTCTGGTGGCTAGCGCTGGAGCGAGCCCATCCAGTAGCGAGGCGGCTACCGGGGGAGGTGCGCCTTCTTTACCTATCCATCCTAGCCGTATACCTTGCACCTCCACTCCTCCTCGCACTCTACCTTCCCAGGGCCCCCCTGGGCGTGCTCGAAAGGATTAGGCTAGACTGGATACTCGCGTGGACCATAGCCCAGGCTTCAGCCTCGGCCACGATCTCGGTACTCCTCGGCCTCCCAGTTGGCATAGCGGCGGCCTGGTACGGGTCCCGGGCGGCCAGGGCCTGGAGGATACTGGGGCTCCCAGTCTTCATGGCTCCCAGCGTCTCGGTCGTGCTCGGGTTCAGGGCGCTAGCCGAGTATGGTTTAGCGCCTGGATGGGCGGCCAGGGCGCCCTGGGGGATCATAGTTGTCCACTCCTACTATAACATCCCACTCTCGGCCGTACTATCATACTCCAGCATCGCCTGGGTTGCAGGGGAGCTAGTAGACTATGTTGAGAGCCTCGGCCTCCGAGGCTGGAGGCTGTGGAGGCGGGTTCTCCTCCCAGCAGCACTCCCCGGGGCCATGGCGGCGTGGCTGCTAGCATTCACGTACAGCTTCACCGGCCTAGCCGCTCCCCTCATGGTGGAGGGGGCGGCCTACAAGTACTACACGCTGGAGGCCTGGATCTACACGCTATACTGGGGCTTCCCAGCCTGGCGGCTCTCGGCGGCTGTACTATCGATACTCCAGTCGGGCCTCCTCCTAGTGCTGGCATATGCCCTGCTCAGGTACACGGAGAGGAGGGAGCACGTAGAAGCGCCAGCCCCGGCTAAGGCGGGGAGGCTTGGCGCCGCACTACTGGAAGCCTACAGCCTCACACTCCTAGCCGCCCTCTACGCCCCCCTAGCCTCGGTGGTGGCTTACAGCCTCGTAGACCCCTACACGGGCCGCGTAACCCTCGAAGCCTACGAGAGGCTCTTCCACGGCCCGCTCCCACTGCCACCCGGCGCCTCCGCCGCCAAAAGCATTGCGTGGAGCATCTTCTACGCTACTGCAACTAGCATGCTTGCAACCATATCCTCTCTAACACCGGCCCTGGGAGGGCGGGCGAGGAGGCTTGCAAGCCTAGCACCCCTAACAGTAAGCCCTGTTATAGCTGGGGTGGGCCTACACCTAACCCTCTACCATCCTCTCTCCACGAGGATAGGGCACACGGCCACAGTGGTACTACTCATAGTCTTAACACACACCGCGATAGCGGTACCACTCGCCTCTAGGGCGTTGGAGCTGGGAATACGCAGGATCCCACGGGAAGCCCTAGACTATCTCGCAAGCCTCCCACTAAGCCCGTGGAGACACGCTCTCCTAATACTCGCATCAGCCGGACCCGGCACGGTCGCCGCAGCCCTCCTCTCCGCTGTGTCGAGTCTTGGAGAGTTCGGCGCGGCCCTTGTCATAACGGAACCCTCCACTTGGAGCCTAGGAGTACTCACATACAACCTGT
>CAYRZG010000037.1:0-11123 GCA_964428695.1 uncultured Desulfurococcales archaeon | reverse complement strand
CGCCGTCTTTAGCGTCTCTAAGATGCTATGCTTCTCTGGGAGCCCCCGGGATACCCCCATGTAAACGTATATTCTGGCCCCCTTCCCCCACGCCTCTTCGGCTATTTCGGCTAGCTTATCCAGCGAACTCCTATCACCCCACTTGTAGTTCAGGATATAGTAGAATTTTGCCCCGACCCGCAGCCTCTCCCTTATCGTTTCTATAGGCTTCCTCATGCTCAGAAGAAGGCCCGGCTCCGGCGCTTCGGGGCGGCGTAGTGCATATGCTACAGCCTCCTCGGGAGTGACATGGTCTACAGGCTTTCCCTGGTAGGGAGGGTCCCCTCGCAGGTAGAGTATCTTCTCGACGCCGAGGGCGCCTAGGGTCTTCGTTATCGTCTTCAATGCTAGAAGGTTTACATCCGAGACTCTCAGGTGTGCTACCACTCTAATGTCTAGGGCTGCGAGGAACGCGGATATGACGGGGGAGCTATAGTTCGGCTTGCCCAGTGGGGCGTCCGGCACGTCGATGAGGTCGAATACTTGCGAGAGCAGCCTGGCCCCCCGCTCAATCCCACCCCTGCTTCTAGGCGGGTCGAACTCTACTATCAGCTCTGCCAACTCGGATCACGCTACGGACCCGGCCAGGAAGGCTAGTAACCCTATCAGCATAGCTATTAGAACATTTCTCTTATGTTCAAGTATGGTCTCCCTGTCCTGTGTCCGCATGATCCTAGCCGACTCATATACTAGTATCGCGTCTACTATAGCGACTAGCGGCGTATAGGTTAGGGGGTTTATCTTACCCTCGAGCAGCGGTAGTGGGCTGAGGGCGACCGCCGCTATGTAGAGGAGAGCCGCTACTCTGGCAGCTTTCGCCTCCCCTACGAGTATGGGGAGTGTCCTAGCCCCTCCAAGCCTGTCGCCCTCCACATCCGCTATGTCTTTCGCCACCTCTCTCGCCAGCACTGTTAGGAATACAATGGCCCAGAATACTAGCATCTCACCGCACATGCAGCGGAGGAGTGCCATAGCGTATACGAAGGGGATAGATGTTGCCGCCGCCACCATCAGGTTACCGGGGAGGCCGCTCCGCTTCCCCCAGGTATCGTAGACTACCGCTAGCAGCCAGGCTGCTGCCGCGACAGCTAGTGTAGGGACCCCGGTCCAGGCTGCAGCTAGGAGTCCTGCTATTGACAGGGCAGCGAAGCACGCGTAGGCTTGCCTTATAGTCACGCGGCCCGAGGGAAGCGGTCTGCCAGGCTCGTTAACACGATCGATGTCTATGTCTACGATATCATTTAACACCATCGCAGCCGCTGCTATGAGTGTTCCAGCTGCGAAGCCGGCGAGAACGCTTAAGGGTTCTATCGTAACCTTCTCCACGCCGGCCGCTATGAAGACTCCAACAACAACGGCGAAGCCAACCATGACTGAGTTAACGGGCCTCGTTAGCCTGGCGCACGCCTTGACATCCAACCCTCCCGGGACCCTCTAGTGCGACGGCTGGTGGGAGCCCTAAATTTGACCCCCCACGGGCTGGAGGGATGCCGGGTAGGAGTGAGGGATGGAGAGGGGAGAATATAGGGGGAGACACTGGCTGGACAAGCTCGTCGACTCGCTCCTAGGAGAATTAGAGGAGAGGTACAAGAGTAAGGGAGTCCTAGTCTTCAACGGAGGCCTCAGCGTGAGCGGCCTACAACACATAGGCAGGCTGAGGGGGGAAGTGTTACTAGTCGAGGCTGTGAGACGAGAGCTTGAGAGAAGGGGCTTCCGGGTCAGGCAGCTTCTGACCCTCTATACTCAGGATCCTTGGAAGGGGAAGCGGAGCCAGCTAGAACAGTTCCCAGACCCCGAGGAGGCTAGGAAGTATATTGGATGGCCGCTTGCAAGGGTCCCGGACCCGAAGGGGTGCCATAGGAGCTGGGTGGATCATTACTGGTCCGACTTCGGCCCCTACCTAAAGGAGTTCACCGACGGCCGCATCGAGGTTGTAACGACAAGTGAGCTGTACAAGACCCTGCTGAGGGAGTTCATCCTCAACGAGGTCCTCCCCCTTAGAGGTAAGGTTAGGGAGGTAATCAACAAGTACCGTGGCAGGAAGCCGTATCCGGAGGACTGGATACCCGTAGAGCCCATCTGCGAGAAGTGCGGAAGGATAGACTCCACTAAGGCGCTCCGCGTCGAGAATGGTAGAGTGGAATACGTCTGCAGGCACTGCGGCCATAGGGGGGTCACCGACGTTTCAAACGCCAAGCTCAACTGGAGGATAGAGTGGGCTGGAGTCTGGAAGGTCCTGGGAATAGACTTTGAACCCTACGGGAAGGACCATGCCACGCCGGGAGGGAGCAGGGACAGCTGCGTAGACCTGGCTGTAAACGTCTTCGGCTTCAAGCCGCCTCTTGGCGAATGGTACGAGTGGGTTGCCATCCGTCAGGGGGGCAGGGAGGCCGATATGAGTAGCAGCGGGTTTGTCGGCATAACCCCGAGAGAGTGGCTTGAGATAGCCCACCCAGAGATACTGAGGTTCATTTACTTCCTCCACCCGCCTCACAGGAAGATAGTCGTCGACCTGGAAATGATACCTAACTACTACAGCCAGTTCTACAGGGCGGAGCGCATATACTTTGGAGTGGAAGAAGCCCCAGACCCCGAGGAGGGAGAGTACCTGCGGCGAACCTACGAGCTCTCGCATCCGAAGGAGCCACCGTCCAGGTTGCCAGCCCAGGTCCCCTACACTCACGCCGCCATACTGGCCCAGCTCATACCGCTCGAGAGGAGGGAGGAGATACTCTCGAGGCTTAGGAGGACCGGGCATCTCCCAGAGGATGCGGACGAGTACAGCATTAGGAGGGCCCTCGAACTCGTGGAGAAGGCGGGTAACTGGGCTAAGAAGTATGCGCCAGAAAGCCTAAGGATATCAATAATAGATAGGGTCCCGGAGGACTTCAGGGCTAAGTACGCGAGCGTATTCGCAACCCTCGCTGAGATGCTTGAGAACCTTGAGGAGTGGAGGGAGGAGCCGATAAAGCAGGCTATGATAGAGGCTACCCGAGAATTAAGCTCCAAGGAGAGGAGGGAATTCTACAGGGAGTTCTACACCCTGTTCGTCGGCAAACCATACGGTCCCAGGGCTGCCCCGCTACTTTCGCTGCTTGATAAGGGGTTCGTTATAGAAAGGTTGAGGATAGCGGCCAGTCTAGGCGACAGAGGGAGCTAGGATATATCGGACCTGGCTACCCTCCGGGCTCCTAAATATCATTTCCAGAGGCTTCCCCGACGAGAACTTAATGTCTACGGAATCCGCCACTCTGGTAAGGTTTAGTATGTTCTTCAAGTATGAGACGTCGTATAGGCTTGTTGAGGGCTCTCTAACCTCCAGGTAGAGTAGAGCAGAGGATACCCCCTCCTGTAGTATAGTCTCAACCCTCGCCCTGGAAGCACCCTTGGCTCGTATGATAAGCCTGTCCTCTGAAGCCTCGAATTCTGCAACGTCCCCGACAATCTCTATGTCGCTGATAGCCTTCTTGACAACATCGCTTATCACTGTAGCCTCGACGCTATGCTCGAGCTTAATCTCTTCTGGAACATCGAGTATGACCTCTATGTTTGGTATTAGGAACCGTTTCACGATCACACTATCTATTTGGACGAAAATCTTGTCGCTGGCGACTTTAAACAGGAGGGTTTCGCCCTTCTTACCCTTCTTTAGAATGTTTGACATTGTCTCAAGGTTTACTCCCATATATACTGGTTCTCCTCCAGTTTCAACGTTAAACTCTGTGAAGGAGGAGCTAGGCATGTATACCTCCATGTAGGCTACTTTTGCAGGGTCCATTCCCACTACTCGGACGCCGTCGCTGGAGATCTCAAATCTTGCCTCGTCTAGTATCTTTGATAGTGCCTCTATGAACGCCCTGAAGCTCTTCGCGTCTGGATACCTAAACTCTGCCTGGACGTTTTCAAGCTCCTCTCCTAGGATTCGCGACAATACCTCCACCCACACGTCTAGTGTCGCGTCGGGGATTTATTTACCGGAAGCCCCGGTCTAGTAGGGGTCCGGCGGCCTGTGAATTGTACGCCATCGCCTGACTTCATGATGAGTGCCCGTCCCCGGAGAGGCCGCCGGGCTATAGGTACTCGATCTCGCCATAGCGTTGGGTTTCCCTAACGGCAGCGGCGAACAAGGCGTCTGACGCCCTGTTCAAAACCTTCAACGCGAGAGCAGCCCTTCCACTATCGAGTATACCTTGCCTAACGGCCGAGACAAGCCGCCTCTCAGCCCTCCTCACTATTGCCCTAGCAACATGGAGGGCCGCGGCGCCAGCTGGACCGGCTGGCAGAATGAATCCTTTAAACTCGAATCCCTCCAGGAACCTGTCTGAATAGCGTTCGAGGCTAGCAACGTCATCCTCCCTTAACACCTCTCTGCCAGAAACATGGAAGCCGACATTAAACAGCAGCCTCTGCAGCCATCGGAGAAACTCCTCTACCTCCGGATCTCGAACCTGGCTACGGGCCAAGCCAATCATACTATTAGCCTCGTCGAGCGCCCCCATAAACTCTATGAGAGGATGGTCCTTCGGGACCCTCGAGTTTAGGGCGGCGCAAAAAGTCTCCCCAGAATCTCCCGTCCTGGTATATATTCTGGGCATGACAACCACCCCGCCATTGGGTTCGCCGCCCATGTATACTACCTAGAGCCAGCAATATGCGTGAGGATAACGGGATAAATATTAGAGCGTAAGGCGGGGGCGGCAACCTTCCCATCGGTCTGCCTAGGTAACATTGTAGCGCGTGGCTACTCCCGCCCAGCGTGTTCATCTGCCAATGATATGCTACAACGCGGGGGGAGCGATGTGGATGGAGCCGCCGGCGGGATTCGAACCCGCGACCACCGGCTTTCCCGCGACTTCGGGTTGAGGGTAGCCGTTACGAGGCCGGCGCTCTACCGCTGAGCTACGGCGGCTCCCATGGTTAGGATATGGTCTGGGGTTCAGGGTATAATTAGGCTTACGCCCTCTCCTGGCTCCTCCTAACCTCCTCTACACCTTTAATCATCTTGTTGAGGGCTACGACGAAGTCTACGGGGTCTACTACTATTATTCCGAGCTGCTCGCTTAACCTTCTTATGCCCATGTCGCTTGTGACTACTATTCCCTTCAACTCTAGTGCTAGTAGTATTGTGTCGAGATCCTCGACGCTGTCAACGAGCCCCTTCCTCGTGGCTTCCCGGTATTTTTCCCTAAGACCCCGTATTGCCTCTCCCAGGCACTCCTCGCTATCACAGTCTCTGGCTACTTTCCTAACGGCCGTCTCCGCTACCCTTAGCCCTCTAATGATTCTCCTCCTAATGTCGGCGACATACTCTGAGAACACGCTGGCCGGTATCTTTATGGTCAGCTTGTCGGGTGCCTTAACTGTTATCCAGGCCCCGAACTCTTGGACTACATCCAGGCTCACACCGTTACCTAGGAGTATTCGCCTAAGCTCGCTCCAAGTCGAGGGAGTCATGTAGAATCTCGCGTGAAGCGTTATCCTGGCAGCTCTCATTAGGGGTACCAGTTTCTTGACAACGTCTTCTAGAGTCTCGGCAGCGAGGTGTCTCCTCAGCCTAGTTTCTGTTACGGCGCTCGTGTCTAGCACGTAGGCGTCCATTTGCACCACCTTTCGACCGCGAGTACATAGCCATCGGGTACCTTATACGACAGTTGCGGGTGTCTCGTCTTGAGTGAGGCTAGTGGAGAGGATAAGGATTTACTCCCATTCGCTAGCGGCAGGCTCGTGAAAGACTACAGTCTCCTCCGAGAGTATTGGAGGGTTGCAAGGGAGCGTGGGAGAGAGGACCTAGTAGAGAAGGCTATGATATCTGAGGCCGACTATAAGCGTGTTAGGGAGATCGTGTACGGGAGGGGGAGGGTTGGCCTGGCCGACCTATGGGACATCGTAACAGGCGAGGTTGAAGATAGGATTGACCCCGACATAGCGGAGGAGGCCGCTAAGAGGCTCGGCCTGAATGCTCTCCCCTCAACTGCTAGGAGGCTTGTCGCCCGGCAGCTTGCCGCGTGGATAATCGAGGCGGCCGAGCACTGGAAGTTCATCTCTGCTAGGGAAGGCGGTCGCTCCTAGAGGCGGCCGTCACTAGACTGGCTCTAGCCAGCATTGTTTCAATGTTTTCAAGTATAACTCTGTCTAGAACGCCGTGGGAGAGAGTCCACTCGATATAGTCTCCAACTATCCTAGCCAGCTCTCTGCCTATTATCGCTGAAACCTCGGCCTTGTCCTCAACTAAGCTTATGGCGCGAGCTACTATCTCGTCTCGCGGCACGGCTTTGCCTGTCACATACTTGTATATCGCCGCCGGAGTCACCCCTAGCTGGGAGGCTAGCTCTCGATAGCTCATTTCGCTTATGAGCATCTTTATGATTACACGCCTAGCCTCGGGAGACAGTATCCTCGCCAGGCTTAGCTCCACCATACTGCACCGTTTATGTTGAGGATTCTGCGGGGCGGGTTTAAGGGGAGTTAACTGGGGTTGCTTGGCCTATCCTGTCTCTCAGTAGTAGCCCTATCCTCTTAACGCCCTCCTCTATTAGTTCTGGTGGCGGATAGCTGAAGTTCAACCTCATTGTATTCTTCTTTTTCGACACTGGGAAGAAGCTCTCGCCGGGAACATATGCTACTCTATACTTGTTCACAGCCTCTTCGAGCAACTGCTTCATATCTAGGTTGGCTTTCACGGTAACCATCGTGAAGAAGCCTCCAAGTGGCCTAGTCCACTCTGCCATTCCAGCCAGGTATGTGTCGAGGGCTTCCATCATGACGTCGCGCTTCTCTCTATAGATGCTCCTTGCAACCTCAATAGTCCTATCGACGACCCCCCTCTTTATCGCCTCCATCATTATATACTGGCTTAACGTGGGAGTGTGCAAGTCTATGCTCTGCTTTCCGACCTCGAAGAGCCTTACTAGATCCTTGTGAGCTACTATCCATCCGAGCCTTATTCCGGGGGCTAGGATTTTGCTTGCCGTAGACACGTATATGACCCTATAGTTCTTGTCCAATGTTTTAATATAGTCGAAGTACACATCTTCGAATAGGAAGTAGCTGTAAGGGTCATCCTCTACTATTAGGAAGTCGTACTGCTCCGCCAGCTCTACTAGGTGTTTCCTCCTCTCCTGCGTCATGGTTGCACCGCTGGGATTCTGACTAGTGGGTACAGTGTAGAGTAGTTTCGGCGTCTTCCCCTCCTTCTTCAGCTCTTTTAGCTTATCCTCTAGAATGTCCGTTCTCATACCGTGGCTGTCGAGGGGTACAGCCTCGAACGCCGCCCCGTGTTCCCTGAAAGCGTTTACAGCTGCGAGGTACGTGGGTTCCTCTACTATTATCGTGTCTCCCGGATCTATTAGTGTTCTAGCTATTATGAATAGGGCCTCCTGGCTCCCCGTTGTAACGATTATCTCATCGTCTTCTCTTACCGCTATTCCTTTGGATCTGAGGTATGAGGCTAGCTCCCTTCTAAACGCTGTGACCCCCATAGTCGGGCTATACTGGAGGCTCATGTCACCATATTCTGCTATGACTTGCCTTGCTATTTCCGCCAGCTCTTCCTTAGGGAAAACCCTTGGGTCTGGGAGGCCTCCGGCTAGGCTTATCACTTCCTTCCCTTCCGTTAGCTTTAGAATCTCTCTAATCTCGGAGGCCCTAAACAAGCTAGTCCTTGAGGACGCGAACCTCCTAAATCCTTCCAAACACATCCACCGGATAGCGGCGTTTGCGTGGGAAGCTAAATAGAGTTGGAGGGTTCGGTTACCATAACCAGTTGCCCAGGCCGAGTGTAGAGTCTGTTAGCTTTATCGATTCTTCCCTCGAAGCCGCTCCCACTATCGCTCGGATCGCGTCAAGGTTCTCTGGCACGACAATAGACTCCTGATGCACCGCCTGGAATAGCATGACTTCTCTGCCGTCCACGCTGATAGACTCCTCGAACACTACTAGCTCGGGTATGTCGTTTCTAGGCCTCTGGTCCCTGGCAGCCTCTATTAGCTGGGCCGTACTCTTTATTCCGGTCTTGGAGCTGCTGATAACAACTATTCTGGGAGCCTCTTCGAGAGCTGAGATTATGTCGCGTCGATCTACCCTATCCTTGAGATATAGGGTCACGTGGTGGACGTGCATTAGGGTGGTTGGGACAACTACTGCCGAGGTCTTTATATCCAGCCAGGGGAGGACGCTCTTAACGTCTTCGGCGTGGTGGCTCGGCAACTTTGGCGGGTTTAATGTTATGCTGTTGATGGGGCCCTTCTTAACCTCCTTGGGGTCTGCCGCTCTCCTTACTATTACCGCTCTAACTTTTTCGACTCCGAACGCCCTGTTCAGGGTGCATATGAGTCTTAGAAGGCCCGTAGTGTTGCACGACACAACCCTGATAGTGTTCTTGCCTATGGCATCCTCGTAGTTGCATAGGGTGCTGAAGGAGACCTCTGCCACGTCGGCCTTCTCGCCGCCCTGGAATATTGCTTTTACACCAGCCTTCTCGTATAGTGGCTTGTAGCTGGCGCCCACGCCTCCCGGGGTTGCGTCTACTATCACGTCTATCTTCGAGAGCAGGTCATCGAGGGTCCCGGCAACTTTTACCCCGGCTTCGTCGAATTTCTCGGCGGCGCTGGTGTCGGGAGCGTAGAGGGGTATGCCGCGGGCTGCAGCTATCAACGCCTGGTAGTCGGGAGTCCTCTTTACGGCTCCGACAAGGTCCATGTCCGGAGAGTCTATGACCGCATAGGCTATCCTCTTGCCTATCGTTCCTAGGCCGTTCACCCCAACTCTAACCCGGGCCATCTGGAGGTCACCTCCCAGCGAATCGCCTGTACGATTCGGCTAAAGCCGTTAGCGCGGGCAGCTCTCTCCCTGAGAGGAAGTAGAGTAGGGCGCCCCCTCCAGTGCTAATGTGGCCTACCCGCATCCTAAGCTCCTCGGGTAGCTCTGCGAGTATGACGTTAAAGTGGCCCCCGCCGAATATGGTGAAAGCGCCCGACTCTAAAGCTGCTTTCACTAACGCTCGAGTTCCACGCCTAAACCTTGGATCCTCTATTACTCCGGCAGGCCCCCTCATAACCACGATCCTAGCGCGTCTGATTACGTTCGAATACTCCTCTATGGTTCTCGGCCCAATGTCTTTTGGGGCCCCTATGATTGACCTGGCGTCTACAACCTCAATTGAACCGTCAAGCTCTGCCACGAAGTCGACCGGGGTAATTATGGCTGAAGACTTGGCTACGAGCTTTCTAGCCTCTTCTATCATATCTTCGCCGGCCTTCTTCACTACTATGTCTTCTACTTCGCCTAGCCTATAACCTTGCGCTAGGAGGAAAAGGAGGCCGACTAGCCCAGTTGTTAGGATGGCATCAGCAACATTATTCTCCACAACATATTTTATTATCTTGACTGCATCTTTTAGCTTGGCGCCGCCGAGTACGAACACTTTGGGCTTCTCCTCTCTACTTAGCGCTCTCGATAACGCGCTGACCTCCCTCTCCATTAGGGGTCCCGCCGCAGAGGGGAGCACGAGGGGGAAGCCGACTATGCTAGCCTGACTCCTATGTGCGGTCGCGAATGCGTCGTTAACGTAATAGTTGAATAGAGGCGCGAGGGTCGATACCATTATGCCTTTGGCGTGGACTTCTGGTGGTGCCTCCACGTAATCCTCTGACACTAGTCTACTATTGTCTAGGAGCAGGACTTCCCCGGGGGAGAGGCCGCTTATTTTCCTCCGAGCCTCTGGGCCTATAACGTCGTCTACGAAGCTGACTGGCTGGCCTAGTATCTGGGAGAGTCGCTCTGCGTGCTTGTCAAGCCTAGTGAAGTCTTCCGTGGCCGGCCTTCCCTGATGCGATAATAGTACTACAGCGGCTCCACGCTCTATCAGGAGCCTAATACTTTCCGCGTGCGCCCTAAGCCTGGTATCGTCTAGCAGATCGCCCGTCTTCGGGTCTATGGGGGAGTTGAGGTCTACCCTAACTAGTATTCTTTTCCCGTTGAAGTCAAAGTCGTCAACTGTCCAGATCCGCCTACCGTCGGGAAGCCGTATCGTCAACCTGCTCCCTGCAGGGCTAGCCCTGCTGATAGACTGAAAAGTGTTACATTGGGCGCAGACCCGTCGGGTGGAGATAGTGGTTAAGCTCGAGTGGTATGGACACTCCTATGTGATAGTTGAATGCGAAGGAGGGGTTAGGATTGCGATAGACCCACATGACGGCGCTAGCCTCAACCTTCCATCCTACCGTTCGAAGGCCGACTACCTCCTGGTGACACACGACCACTTCGATCATAACGCTGTCGAAATGGTTAGCGTGTCCGGCGACATAGTTAGATGGAGAACGGGTAGGATAAACCTCGGGAATGTAGAGGTTGAGGGCCTACCCTCCTATCACGATAAGAGTGGAGGCGAGCTTAGAGGGTCGAATACGATCTACGTCATCTCGGGAAGAATCCGAATAGCCCACCTAGGCGACTTGGGCCACCCCCTAACAAGCGATCTCCGGGAGAAACTCGAGGGGGTTGACATACTCATACTGCCTGTGGGCGGAGTATACACCATAGACGCCTATGAGGCGTGGGAGATCGTCAAAGAGTTAAATCCAAAACTCGTCTTACCCATACACTTCTGGCTACCAGGCTCGACTATGCCACTAGACCCTCTAGAAAGGTTCCTGCTTACAGCTAAGACCCGCCGTCTGCGAGTGGAGGGTAACAGTATAGAATTCTCACCCGAGGAGCTACCCGAGAAGACTACAACAATAATCTTCGAAAAGCTTCCTAGACGGTAGGGAAACGCGTGGCGCCGGGGGCGGGATTCGAACCCGCGCCCCCCTTACGGGGGAACGGGTCTCCAGCCCGTCCCCTTGGTCCGCTCGGGCACCCCGGCGCCCAGAAGTTCGAGGGAATAAGGGAGGCTTTAGCCTCTCCGCTGCTTGATTACTATCTTGACAGATTCTGGTATCTGGATCCTCATCAGCCTTCTCAGCACACGCTCGTCGGCTACCATGTCTATTAGTCTCCTATGTATACGTAGCTCGTAGTGGTCCCAATACTTGCTGCCCTCCCCGTGTCGGAGCCTGAATATTGGGCCGTGGCGCCTCCTTGTG
>CAYRZG010000036.1:0-11369 GCA_964428695.1 uncultured Desulfurococcales archaeon | reverse complement strand
CTAATCTAGCACTCCAACTATAACCTTCCAGGCTGCAAGGGGTTCCACGGGGTCCCGGTTGAAGGTTAGGGTGAGGTTTCTACCAGAGGGGCGTGAGGCCGAGGTAGAGCTGGAGGAGGGGGCAAGGGTTGCCGATCTACTGGCGAGGCTTGGCCTCGATAGGGAGTCGCATGTTGTAATGGCTGGTGGGAGGCCGCTGACGGAGGATGAGAGGGTCCCTGGGGAGGTTGTAGTGGTAAGGGTGTTGAGCGGTGGCCAGGTGTAGCGTGTGCGGCGGTCCGGCGATAGCCTGGGTACCATACCAGAAACGCTACTACTGTAGGGAGCACTACGTTGAATTCGTCGAGTCAAAGGTTGAGAGGGCTATGAGACGGTACAAGATGGTGAGGGAGGGCGACCTGGTGCTGGCAGCGGTCAGCGGCGGCAAGGACTCCGCCACCCTCCTAGGCGTGCTCCAGTCCCTCTCGGAGAAAATGGGGTTCCGACTGATAGCATTCCATGTAGACCTCGGCATCGGAGAGTATAGCAGGGCTAGCAGGAGGGCTGCCGAGGACCTTGCAAGGATCCTGGGAGTGCCGCTTGCCGTGTTCAGCGTGCCCGAGGAGCTCGGCTATGGGATACCCGAGATGGCATTCCGGCTTAGAAGGCCACCGTGCAGCGTGTGCGGTGCAGTCAAGAGGTACCTGTATAACGCTGCCGCAATAGAGGCTGGGGCCGACTCGATGGCCACGGGACATAACGCTGACGACATAGTGGCTTTCGCTCTAAAGAACTTCATGGTACAGGATCTCGAGTCAATAGGCAAGCTAGCTCCGGTAACGCCTGGCATACCAGGATTGGCCGCTAGGCGGATAAGGCCGCTATACACAGTCTACGAGAAGGAGTCATTCCTCTACGCTATAGCCCGGGGCCTGCCATTCCTCCACGACGAGTGCCCCCACGCCAGGTTCGACACGCTCGAGTTCCGATCCAAGCAGTTCGCCAACAAGATGGAGGAGGAGAGGCCCGGGTTCAAGCTAAACTTCACATCAAAACTGGCTAGGAGAGCGCGAGACTACCCGCAACCCAACGCCGAAATCATCCCCTGCAGGCATTGTGGGCTACTCTCAAGTACAGGCGAGTGCAGCTTCTGCAGGATAACGGGAAGGCTTCTGGGCGAGCCCGCTGGGAGGCGGGTTAGGGAGAGGCTGAGAAGCCTCCTAGCCGAGGCCGTGGCGGAACTGAAAAAGTAGCCCCACACGCCCGTGGAGGGGATGGTGTAAGGCCTGGTGGCGGCACGGACGCTACTCCTAGCATACAGTAGCCCGCCCGCCGGCAGGAGGGCCTATACTATAGAGGTTCCGGGAGAGGCCGGCGGCTGGAGGAAGGCCCGCACGTTTAGGATCGAGGCTGCCAGTATCCAGGAGGCATACGAGCATCTCTCCTCCAGGCTTCAATCCTCCATGCTCCTCCAGCTGACCCCCGACCACGCATACCTGTGGAATCTCGAGGGGGACCCTCGCAGGGAGTGCCTCCTGGCATGTAGGATTGTCGGGGAACTCCTAGGCGTGGAAGCCTGCCCCTCCTGGCGTGGAGACTGGTGTACGGTGGCGAGAGCCTCCCTGCAGGCGGCCGGTGGCCACGGGGACTTCCACGCTCCCATACCCGAGAGGAGCGTGTTCGAGCAGGGGCTGAGGATAGCCCACAGGCCTGGGCCGGGAGTCTCACAGTACTATGGGGATTGGGCTGAGGGTGTAGCCGCGGCAGCGATACTGGAGACTCTACACTACGCCGAGCAAGAGATGGGGGGACCCGTGGAGGTTGTAATAGCCGCCCCCGAGACGCCGGCGAGAGCCCGCCCCATAGCACTCGCGTTGGCCCTCTACAGCCTCTCCCTCGCAGCCGACGGGATACAGTCGTCTCCCACACTCTACACGCTCACGCCAGGCCCGGTGCAGGCTGTCCAGGCTAGGGTCAAGTACACCGTACAGCTGGCCTACACGACACTATACCAGTACAGCCTGCCCGCCAGAAACCTCGCAATGGGCGGGGAGTCGCCGCTATCCAAGACTGTCTCGCAGAGGATAGCAAAACTGGTAGCATCCTCCATCCCGGCGGGACTCCGCGGAGACCCCATACCGCCCCTAGCAGGGCTTGCCAAGGCCGAAGCCCTCCTGGCAGCGTCGAGCACAGACGCCTGCAAGGCCCCAGCGTCTATCATGCCCTCGGGGGGCGGCCTTGAAGTATGGGCTCCGGCGAGCCTCGACGGCCAGGTGGGGCTCCTAGCCCCAGTATACGCTAGCCTAGAGTACGCCAGGGTGGTTAGGAGGGGTGTGGAAGCATCACTTAAAGTGGAGGATAGGAGGGGCCGCCTAATAGTCTCCGTGAGGGAGGCTGACTCTAATCTAAGAGTGCTGCCAGAGCCTGGGCGGGGCAGGTTTGAAGAGTGGCTTTCCAAGCTACTATCATCGCTCAGAGAGGCAGCCGCCTCCGTGGAGCCTCATGGCATGCTAACCCTGCCCCGGAGGAGGATAGAGCTTGAGTTGGTCGAGAGGAGGCTTTTCAAGCATGTTGAGAAAATACTAGCCGACCCATCAGCCTAGCATTCGAGGAAGGAGGGGAGGTAGTCGTATTCCCCCCTCTCCATATCCTTCCATGAGAGGTCTATGCACGAGTGGCCCATCACTTCCCTGGGGTCGCGGATCCTTAGCTTCTTCGCCCTCCTCTTCACTGCTGGGCCATCCTCCTATACTTGGGGTGGTACTTCTTAATGTACTTCTCCTTAATATTCGTCAGCTCCTCCTCCGGGAGTATGGCTAGTATCTCCCACGCCAGGTCTAGCGTCTGCTCTATTGTCCTGTTCTCCCTCTCGCCCTGGCTTAGGAACCTCCTCTCGAACGCGTCTGCGAACTCTAGGTATTTCCTGTCGACTGGGCTTAGGCTCTCCTCTCCCACAACGGCGGCTAGGCTCCTCAGCTCGACGCCCCTAGAGTATGCTGCGTATAGCTGGTTGCTCACGTCAGCGTGATCCTCCCTGGTCTTTCCGGGGCCGATGCCCTCCTTCATGAGCCTCGAGAGACTCATGAGCACGTTTATTGGCGGGTAGATGCCCTTGTTGTGCAGCTCTCTGCTGAGCACTATCTGGCCCTCGGTTATGTAGCCTGTCAGGTCGGGTATAGGGTGGGTAATGTCATCGTTTGGCATCGTCAGTATGGGCATCTGGGTTATGCTACCCTTCTTACCCTTCACCCTCCCTGCCCTCTCGTATATGCTTGCAAGGTCGCTATACAGGTATCCCGGGTATCCCTGCCTTCCAGGCACCTCCTCTCTCGCCGCGCTGATCTCCCTGAGAGCCTCAGCATAGTTCGTCATATCGGTGAGGATGACTAGCACGTGCATGTCCCTGTCGTAGGCCAGGTACTCGGCGAGCGTTAGCGCAGCCCTAGGCGTTACCAGCCTGGTCATAGCGGGCTCGTCTGCCAGGTTAACGAACATTGCAACCCTGTTGAGCGCGCCTGTCTCCTCGAAGAACTTCTTGAAGAATATGAAGTCGTCATACTTGATGCCTATGGCGGCGAAGACTACTGCGAACTCCTCCTCCTCGCCCCTAACAGTGGCCTGCCTAGCTATCTGGGCTGCAAGCTTGTTGTGGGGCAGGCCGCTACCCGAGAATATTGGCAGCTTCTGCCCCCTAACCATGGTGTTCATACCGTCTATCGCGCTTATACCGGTCTGAATGAAGTCCTCCGGGTAGGCCCTCTCAGCAGGGTTGAGTGGGGCACCGTTAACGTCCCTCTCCTCCTCCGCTATTATAGGCGGCCCGCCGTCGATCGGCTCTCCGAGGCCGTTGAAGATCCTCCCAAGCATGTCCTCGCTTACCGGTATTTCTAGGGGCTTGCCTAGGAACCTCACACGGGTCCCGGTTGTAGTTATGCCAGTGGTGCCCTCGAACACCTGGACTACCGCGATGCCCCTCATAACGTCTAGTACCCTGCCCCTCCTCTTCTCCCCGCTCGGCAGCTCAACCTCGACTATCTCGTCGTAGGCAACGTCCTGGACTCCCTCAACTACCAGTAGGGGCCCCTTAATCTCCCTTATCCTCGTATATTCTCTAACCCCGTACGCCACCGCCCACACCCCCGCTAGCCGGACCGGGCCTCAAGCTCCTCTAGAGTCTTAAGCACCCTCTGCCTCAACTCCTCTATCCTCCCGAGCTGGTCGTTGGGTATCTCGAACTTAGCCTTAACCATCTCCACGTACAGTCTTCCGAGGGCCTCTCTAATCCTTGCCACCGGTATGCCGTGGTTTACGAGCTCTAGCGCCTTCCTGTGGAAGTCTATGAATAGCTGGAGTAGCTTGAACTGCTTCTGCGGGGTTGCGAAGGCGTCTATTGGGTCGAATGCGTTCTGCTTTAGGAACCCGTCCTTCAGGAGCCTCGCGGTCTCTAAGACAAGCTTGTCTCTCTCCTCTAGGCTTTCGGTTCCAACCAGCCTCACGATGTCCTGTAGCTCGTCCTCCCTGGTTAGTATCTCCATTGCCTCGTTCCTGTACTGGAGCCACCTCGGGTCCACGTTCTTATGCCACCACTCCGCCACCAGGTCTACGTAGGCGCTGTAGCTTATGATCCAGTTGATAGCCGGGTAGTGTCTCGAGTATGCCAGCTTGGTGTCGAGGGCCCAGAAGACTCTTATGAACCTCTTAGTGTGGCTAGTGACGGGCTCGGTGAAGTCTCCGCCGGGCGGGCTGACGGCGCCGACTATTGTCACGCTACCATACCTCTCCGGGCCGCCTAGGGCCTGGACCCTGCCAGCCCTCTCGTAGAACTCTGCGAGCCTCGAGGCGAGGTAGCTCGGGTATCCCTCCTCTGCTGGCATCTCCTCGAGCCTTCCAGCGATCTCTCTGAGGGCCTCGGCCCACCTGCTGGTGGAGTCTGCTACTAGTAGCACGTCGTAGCCCATGTCCCTATAGTATTCTGCAAGCGTGACTCCAACGTAGATGCTGGCCTCCCTCGCGGCCACGGGCATGTTGCTAGTGTTGGCTATGAGTATAGTCCTCTCCATGAGCGGCTTTCCAGTCCACGGGTCCTTGTACTCTGGGAACCTCTCTAGCACCTCGGTCATCTCGTTACCCCTCTCACCGCAGCCGATGTAGACTACAACCCTGGCGTCGCTCCACTGGGCTAGGCTGTGGAGGGTTACAGTCTTCCCAGTGCCGAAGCCTCCCGGCACGGCGCCTGTACCGCCCTTGGCCATTGGGAAGAAGGTGTCGATTATCCTAACTCCTGTTATCAACGGCAGCGTGGGCTCGAGCTTGGCCTTGTAGGGCCTCGGGACCCTAACGGGCCACCTGTGGGCTAGCCTTACCTCGACCTCCCTGCCATCCTGCTCCACTACCGCTATCGGGTCCTCTACCGTATAGTCTCCCTCGGGGGCGACCCACTTCAGCCTACCCCTAACGCCTGGCGGGACCATGACCCTGTGCTCGATTAGGCTCGTCTCAGGGACCACGCCTAGAATGTCGCCTGGCTCAACCTTGGATCCGACCTCGGGCTTCCTACCGTCGACGCCAGGTGTGAAGTGCCACTTCTTATCCCTAGGTATCGGGTCTACCTGGATGCCCCTCTCGATAAACATCCTCCTGTTGGGTGCAACCTCTGCAACCTTCTCGGCTATGAGGGGTAGAGGCCTCTGGACTCCATCGTATATGGTTCCGATAATCCCGGGTCCCAGCTCCACGCTCAGTGGCGCACCGGTCCCCTCTACTGGCTCTCCAGGCCTAAGCCCGGTGGTAGACTCGTAGACCTGGATGAACGCCTTATCACCCCTAATCCTCGTTATCTCTCCTATAAGCTTGTCCTCTCCAACGCGGACCATCTCGTACATCTGGGCCCCTTCCATGCCCTCAGCCACTACTAGGGGGCCTGCGATCCTCACTATCCTACCCTTCACGGGCACACCCATACACCCCCGGACAATCTACCTCCTACTCCCTAAACAATACTGCCGCGGCCACGCCGCGGAGCCTGTGGGACTCCATCTTCACGAGCAGGTCAAGGCTATAGTCGAGCCTAACACTGCCGTCGGGCGACTCGCCTATCGCGCCCCCCACGATCTCAACGGGGTCTCCGAGCCTAAGCCTCGCCACCCCGAGGCGCTCGAGGATCCTGGAGGCGAGATCCCTATCCTCGGGGGCAACCCTAACCAGCATCTCTCCCTCAAACTCCTCAGCTATCCTCCTAATAACACTCTCAAGGTAGGCCTCATACCAGTCCGCCCCGACCTTCCTCTTCCTAAGCTCCTCGAGAGCCCTCCTAATCGCCTCATCCACGTACCTAGTCTTAACCTCGGCGACCCTGCTCTTCAGCTGCAGCTCCAACACGGACACTAGGCTCTTCAACTGCTCCTCGGCCCTCTGAACCTCGTCCCTAACCCTCCTCTCCGCCTCGTACAGGCTCTTCTCGTAGGCGTCGTCCACCAGGCGGAGGGCCGCCCTCCTAGCCTCGTCGAGGGCGGCGAGGGCCTGCTCCTTCTCCCTCTCCACAGCCTCCCTAGCCGTCTTCTCCGGGTCCCCTACAATCTTCAACGCCGACTCCCTCAACCGAGCCCGAGAGCGCGGGCTAGGATCTTCTCGACATTTATAGGCTCCGCCTTCGCCCACAGGGTTGGAAGCACTAGCACTGTAACACCCAGCCTTTCAACCTGCCTCTGGAAAGCCTCCTCATCCTCCAACAAGTGTTTAAGCACTATTACGAGAGCCGCATTCTCCGAGGCTGCACTCCTAACCTTGGCTAACACCTCATCCTGACCCTCAGCCTCGTATACTTTCAGCCCGACACTACGGAAGAGTGGGGCGTTAACCCTGTCAGAGACTACAACCACCCTGCCTGGCCGCGTAGACACGCTACCAGCACCCAATCGTGTAGCCACCCCTTGGGTCTAAATGTGTGGCCGGCCACCTCCCAACCATTATATAATCCAGACGGGAGCCAACCCCTCCCCGGGTAGGTTGGAGCCGAGCATGCTGAGGGGTGAATGCGGGAATTGCTGATTCCAAGAAAGGTTGAGGAAGTAATAGTAACGGTGCCGAAGACCCTCTACGATAGAGTAGTGAGAGAGCTGGCTAAGGCGGGAATATTCCACGCCGACGAGCCCCCGAGGGAAGTTTCAAAGCTTGGCAGCCGACAGTACATGTCACTCTACATTAGAGTGTCTGAGAAAGCCTCCAAGCTTGAATCCTACTATAAGGCGCTCGGCCTGGACCCCGAGCGGAAAAGGGTGAGGATAGAGGCTAGGACGTGGGAGGAGGCACTAGAGAGGCTGGAATCCCAGTATAAGAGTCTAGAGGAGGAGTTCGACCGGAGACTTCAGAGGCTCTCCGAGCTTGAAGCCGAAGAGCAGGACCTACAAGCCTTAAAGGCGCTCCTGGAACCCATCCAAGACATTGACGTCGATATTAGGGAGGCGTCAGACTCCGAGTTCATAGGCTACGCCATAGGCTACCTCCCTGCCGAGAAGGGCGTGGGAGAGGTAGAGAGGATAGCCGTAAAGCGGGGGGTTCTAGCAGCCATAGAGGAGAGGGGTGAACTCCTCCTAGTAGCGGTGGCGGGAGAGCCGGGTAAAGTGTCTGGCTTTGTGAGAGATGCAAGGAGCCTAGGCTGGACTCCAATAGTAATACCAGAACACCTCCCAGGATCGCCAGCGAAGGCCTACACGGCTGTGGTCGAGAGGCTCTCCAAGATTATAGAGGAGAGGGAGAAGCTCATAGAAGCCCTACGTGCCCGCAAGGGAGAGCTAGACCACTACTATAGTGGGGTGAGGGGCCTCCTCCAGGTAGCGAAACTCCTAGCATCAACAGTGTTCACCAGGACCATGGCGGTCTTCAGGGGGTTTGTGGACACGAGGGACTCTAAGAAGCTGAGGAAGAGTCTCGACGAGGCGACTGGAGGAGCCTATGTCGTTACAAGCCTGGGCGTGAGAAGAGCCGGTGAGAGGGTCCCGACCAAGGTAGAACTTCCAAGGTTCATTAAGCCGTTCCACAAGCTCGTAGAGATGTATGGAGAGCCCGACGCCGACGAGATAGTCCCGACAGTATTCGTGGCGATAACAATGCCTCTAATATTCGCATTAATGTTCCCCGACATGGGCCACGGCCTCCTGGTACTCCTATTCGCCCTATGGTATTTCAAGAGGAGGGACCCAGACTGGCGTTACATCCTATCAGTCCTCGGAGCGGCTAGTATAGTAACGGGCTTCCTAGCAGCAGAGTTCTTCGGCCCAATAGGGGCCAAGCTCGTAGGCCTACCCCACCTATGGGAGAAGCTGGGCTTCCACACGCCACCCCTAGCGCAGCCCACATTCGCAGTAGAGGAGGGCCTCGGCCCGGAGGTTTCAAGGGAGCTACTATTAAACATAGCAAGCATAGCACTATGGCTTGGAGGATTCATGCTAACACTGGGCACACTCCTAGGCGTGGTAGACTATATCCTCAAAGGCGACAAGATACACGCTGTAACGTCGAGGCTGCCAATGTTCCTATTCTTCCTCTCAGCGACACTACCATTCCTCGCCACAGGAAACGTGTCGGAAGCCGGAGGCATACTAATGAGGGCACTGATGGGAGGCGGACCCATGGGGCCCATGGAGTACTTTGTCAAGTATGGAATCCTCGTTGCAATAGTATGGATCCTCATAGGAGAGCCGCTGGCCGCCGCACTTCATGGTGAGAGCCCCAAGTCTGGCCTAGGCCACGCCATACTAGAAGTATACGAGCTGTTCCTCATGGTGATGGGTAACATTCCAAGCTTCCTTAGGATCCTAGGCCTTGGACTCGCCCACGCAGGCCTAATGCTAGGCTTCGCGCAGCTCTACTACCTAATAGCTGGGAGCCAAGCGATACCACACATCCTCGGAGTAATATTCGGCGGAATAGTCTACATTATAGGCAACCTAATGGTCGTGGCTCTGGAGGCGATAATAGCGTTCGCCCACAGCCTAAGGCTCCACTTCTACGAGTGGTTCAGCAAGTTCTACAGCGGGTCCGGCGTCAAATTCGAGCCAGTAAAGCTTGAAGGTGTAGAGATAATAGTGGGATAGCATGTGCTGGTGAATAGGCAACCCTTTTCTATCACCGATATATCCAGAGTCTAACCGGTGGCCAATCGCTTGGCCAAGACTACTCTCATTTTAAGAGGCGTGGCACTCATAGTTTCCATTGGCCTTCTAGCCCTCCCATACCTCGCACCCGTACTAGCCGCCTTCATAGACCCGGTCCACGGCCTAGCCGGGGCAGCGATGGCCTCGGGCCTGCCAGAGGGAGTATTCGAGGCCCCCGGCATACCAGGTAAGGCGGTAGTAGTCTGGGACGAGCACGGGATACCCCACATCTACGCTACCACAGACGAGGCTGGCGTCTACGCCCTCGGCTGGGTCTCGGCCAGCATGAGGCTTTTCCAAATGGACCTCCTGCGTAGAGTGGGGAAGGGGACCCTGGCCGAGCTGATAGGCCCTGCAGGCTTGGACAACGACAAGTTCGCCCGGAGCCTCGGGTTAAACCATGTCGCCGAGGAGACTTGGAAGGAGATAAGGGAGAAGCCCGAGCTTCAGAAGCTGGAAGACCTTCTCCTAGCCTACAGTAGGGGGGTAAACGACTACATACGCTACGCTGAGGAACACAACCTCCTACCATTAGAGTATCGAGTCCTAAGAGCCAAGCCGGAACCCTGGGATCCAACAGACACTATAGCAATCTCTAGAGTCATAGCACTCGCCCTAGCCTGGAACGACGAGGACCTGGTGCTAGCAAAACTGGTCGACAGGTGGGGGCCTGAGATAGTAGACGTTATGGGCATCCCCTCGTGGCCCGACACTCTCCCCCAGGCAAGGTGTTCCGAGGCTACAACCTGGGGCGAGGCTAGCGGGGCGAGCGACGCCTACAGCATGCTACACGCTACCCCCACAACCGAGACCCTCCAGGCTTCGAAGCCCCCAAGCTTCGACGCCATACACGATTGGATCACACGGGTTGTAGGGGTGGTTAGAGCCTACGCGGGCATGGCGAGCAACAACTGGGTCGTGGCGCCAGCATACTCGGCCAGCGGCAAGCCGATAGTCGCCAACGACCCCCACCTGCAGCTATCGGCACCGCCGATATGGCTGGCCGCAGAGCTTAACACGCCCAGTTTCAAGAGTATAGGCACGCTATTCCCCGGGACACCCCTCATAGTGATAGGCAGGAACCAGCATGTAGCCTGGGCCTTCACCAACGTAATGGGCGACTTCACCGACTACTACTATTACGTGTGGGACGGCGACAGGTACTACTACAAGGGCCAGTGGCTGGAGGCCGAGAAGAGGGTCGAGACGATTACCGTTCGGGACCCCACAACGGGCAGGGTGACAATGGTAAACCTGACAGTCCTGGAGACGGTCCATGGCCCAGTGCTCGAGAGGGACGGCGAGAGGCTTGCGGTTGCATGGACGGGTCTCTACCCATCCTTCGAGCTACAGTTCTTCGTAGAACTCAACAATGCTAGTAGTGTGAGAGACGCCCTCGCCGCGCAGAGGTGGTTCCTAGTCCCAATCCAGAACTTCGTAGTAGCAGACGACCAGGGCAACATAGCCTACTCGCCAGTGGGCGGGTACCCTGTGAGAACAAACCTCCCAGTCATCCTGGAGAACCCACGCTACCAGGAGGGCCCCATACTCAACATTGGCATGCTACCCTTCAACGGTAGCAGGGGAGAGGGGGAGTGGGCAGGCCTATACCCCAAGGAGGAGGAGCCGATACTCTACAATCCCCCCGAGCCGTTCATAGTGACGGCCAACAGTAAGCCCTGGGACGGCCAGTGCGGGCCGATAGTAGGCTGGCACTACGGCGACAAGTACAGGCAGGAGAGGATAACACAGCTACTAGGCGAGGCGATAGCGTCCAAGGGCAAGCTGACAGCAGAGGACATGGAGAGGATACAGCTAGACTACCTAGACCTCAGCATAAAGGAGTACCTGGAGACCGCGATACTACCATACGATGACTCCAACTGGTCCCAGCTCCTACGCGAGTGGCTGAAGGAGAAGGGCCCCCTAATGGACAAGGACTCCTACGAGCCAACGATAGCCATGGCATGGGTGCTAGTATACCATGAGACGCTCTGGAGGCACCTCTACAACTCCACGAGCGACATAGGCTTCCTCAGGATAGCGTACGCCCTAAACATAGTAAGGGCCGCCGCCAGCGGGGACGAGTACGCTCTAAGCCTAATCCCCCGCGGGAGCCTGGAGGAGGCGGCAGACCTTGCGAGGAGGGAGGCGCTAGCGAGGCTCCTATCATACTATGGTACCAAGAACTACCACGAGTGGAGGTATGGGGACATACACTACTACCTCCCCAAGCAC
>CAYRZG010000035.1:0-11556 GCA_964428695.1 uncultured Desulfurococcales archaeon | reverse complement strand
CGCGACGCTTGTGGTGAGCGACCGCTACCAGGTCCCCGTGGGTGTGGCCACGGTCAGGGACGGCCTGGTAGTCGAGATGAGGGAGAAGCCCTGGCTCAGGTTGAACGCTACGATCGGGGTCCTTGTAGTCGACGTGGCCGCTGCAGTGGAGGCCGCAGGGGCTCTCGGCAGTTCATTCGACATTATGGGCGACCTCATACCAGAGATGATACGTAGAGGCTACAGGGTGGCCGCCTACGAGTATAGGGGGCCATGGTATGATGTGGGGAGCCTGGAGAGGTATCAGAAGCTGCCGGAGGAGGAGCTGGGCGAGTTCCTCCAGACCCCCTGGCCCTAGTTGACCATGCCCCTATAGGGCCTGCCTGTGGGAGCCCCGGTGGCAGGAACCTTCGGCTCTAGCATAGGGTTCTCCGCTGGCGGGACCCTCCTAGACTCCTCCACGACTATCCTCTTGTCTATGATCACGAACCTCCTCGACATTAGGGGCCAGGCTATGAGGGCGTAGACGCTCGACAGGGCGTTGCCAGCCATGGCGGCAGGGACTAGTGGGAGGTAGCGGAGCCCCCTGACACCCTCAACACTCACGGGTAGAAGCATGTGGGCGGCGAAAGCCACCGAGAGCATTAGGAGGCCCAGCAGGGAAAGGTGTAAGTGGCCGCCAACGGTCATGATAGCGTAGGCCCAGGCCAGGGGGGCGAATGGGGCGGCGAGCCAGGCTATGGCGTCAGCCCCCCTGTAGAGGGCTATGAGCGGGGGATACCTGCCCCGCACAATGTCCCGGAGCACCCCAAGGTTCCAGCGGGTCCTCTGCCTCCAAAGGTCGTGCACGCTATGGGGGCTTAAGATTGACACTCTAACCGGTAGCATCCCCACCGGGACCCCGGCCCTGGCTAGTCTAGCGGCGTACATTGTGTCCTCAACAATACTGTCTGTGGCGAAGGGTATCCTCTTCAACACGCTACCATGTACTACTAGCAACTCGCCGTGGAACCCGTAGAGGGGGACCCCCAGCCTGGCCATGGCAGTCCTATTCCTGGTGACAGAGTGGAAGTACCGGGTAGAGTCGGCGAGCCAGGCTACTATACTCCTCCCCCTCCTAGGGTATATCACCCCATTATACGCTGGTATCTCGACTGTCAGGTGGTCTTCAAGGTTGGAGTCTAGGGGGTAGCTGTCGTCGTCTAGGAACACGTACCACCTGTCCTCCTTCACATAGTAGTCTATGAAGTACTGGATCGCCCGGGACTTGTGGCGGCCCCTCCTGTAAGTGGAGGGGACCACCACGAGGCTGTATCCAAGGTCCCCGCTGAGCTCGGAAAGCACAGGCAGACCCTCGCTGTCATCGTCTACCACCAGCCAGATCCTCCTCCCAGGATAACGTCGGCGAGTCTCAGATATCACTTCGAGGAGGCTCTGGATGGTCTCATTGCCAGCCTTGGAGACTACGACAAACTCCACGGGACCCCCCGAGGGGGTCCCGTGGCGCCTGCCAGCCCGGAGGGAGGCCGCATAGGCGGCCAGGGCTAGCAGGCTGGGTGCAAGAGTTGCAACTATCACTACCAGCGATACTGCGAGGCCCACGTTCCCCATGACAGCGTACCATATACGTACATGTACCCCGGGGGTTTTATGAGGGTATCCGCCCCGTTATCCGGGTATCAATGGTGGGATTGCCCGAATCCGGCCTTCCACGAGGCGGAGGCTGGGCGCCAGCTTGCCGAGGAGGTCTGGCCTGGAGAGTATGCGCTCGAGCCTCCTCTCGTGGAGCCTAAGGCTCCTAGAAAGCCAGCGTGGGAGGGTGTCGAGCCTTTCGCCGCAGAGTAGCAGGGGGTCCCTGCTACACGCCCTCTCCAACGCCTCCCCTGCGGGCAGCGGCGACTCTAGCGCTTCCAGGTAAACGTCTAGCAGGTGGGGCCTCCTGGCCACGGGTCCCTCGAAGAGGGTGAAACCGCAGCAGTCGAGGCGGAGCGGGTGGTGGGTGTGGAATAGGCCCTCCTTGCAAGTCTGGAATGCAAGCCCCCTCCGCCACGCCTCCACGCTAGCCATGGCGGCAACCCTCAACCTGTAGGGTAGCGGCGGGTGTAGCAGGCCCGCCTCCACTGTGGCGTAGGGCTCCCAGCCCGGGTCCCAGGCTGGGGCGAGGGCTGCGAGTGACTCCGCCAGAGGCTCCTCGACGCGGAGGAACTCGACTATCACACCCCTAGCCCCCGCTTCCACAGTATAGTCGAGTAGCCGGTCAAGCCAAGCCTCGACGCCGGGTATGAGCGGCTGAAGCCTAACCATGAGCGGCGCGCCTATGCTAGCATAGTAGCTCGCCGCCGCAAGCCTACCCTCGGGCCCGGGGCTGCCGGGCTCGAGCCTCGATACTAGAGGCCAAGACTCCAGGGTGGAGGTCAGCGTTACCTGGGCTAGTAGGAGCCCCTGGCCTGCGAGGTCCCTTAGAACCATGTGGTGCCTCCTCGACGGTGGGGGGAGGCGGGTGTTCAAAACCACCGGGACCCCCCGCCTTGAAGCCTCCTCGAGGCCTGCTAGGGCCGCCTTCCACCTGGCCTCCACGGGCTGGAAGGGGTCCGAGAGCGTGGCTATCCTAACCGGGAGTAGGATGCCGGACTCCCTCTGGGCCCTGGCAAGCTCGCGTATAAGCCTACGGAGCCCCGGGATGGGCCTGGGCTCTCCGTGGGGCCCCCTATACCAGCGGGCGTAGCAGTAGACGCAGCCGAGCTGGCAGGTGTTGTAGGGCTCACCCCGGACTATGCTGTGGCACAGGCCTGCAATCCTAGAGGATGGGGCTATGACGTACCAGTCTAGCCTGGGCATGCTATAGCTCCTCCACCCGCAGCGCCCTGGCCACCCCGGCGGCGGCGAGGGTGGCTATTAGCGCAGACACTATAATCGCCCCGGCTAGATCGTGGGGTAGAATCCCCTGGGCCTCGCCCGAGAACGCTATGACCGTGGAGACCGTGAGCCTGGCGGCGAAGACTGTGGAGAGCCTAACCGGGACCCGCCTGCCCGCGGTGGCCTGTAGGGCGGCGTGGGTGGCTAGAACTTTCGCTGGGAGGGTCGCGGCTAGGAGTAGGAGGGCTGTCTCCGCGTAGACTAGCGGGTTCCTGGGGGCCGCGTGGAGGCCGGCGTCTACGAAGAAGAGGGGGGCTAGGAGGCCGAAGACTATCGCAGATATCCTCTCCTCCAAGCCGGGCGTCGAGGCCAGCACGCGCCTGGAGGAGGCGCCCAGGAGGAATGCGAAGAGTATGGCGTGGCTCCCCAGCCTCTCCCCGAGGAGGGCCATCATGGTGAGGACTGCGAGGAGCACTCTAATCTCGGCCTCGTGGGGCGCGCCGGCTATGAATGCTAGGAGCCTAGCAGTCGCAATGGCCCCGACAACGCTCGCAGCCAGATAGGCGGCGGCAGGCCCGAGGGGGCCGGAGACGGCGGCGTAGGCTAGGATGCTCGCAACATCGGCCACCATTGCAGACGATAGGACGAGCTGGCCCAGGGGGCTCCTCGCAATGCCAGCCCTCCTAACCAGAGCGTAGACTACGGCAACACTCGTAGTGCTACAGGCTATCGAGGCCAGCAGGGCCTCCCTGCCACTATAGCCTAGGCTGGAGAGTACAAGATAGCCCACAACCGCAGGGACGGCGAAGCTCGCAAGCCCGGAGGCGAGGCTGGAGGCGAGCCTCCTACGCAGGTATCTAGGATCCACCTCGACGCCCGCCATGAACATTATGAAAACGCTGCCTAGCAGGCCCAGGCCGTCGAGGAGGGGTCCCGGACTGGCCCCAGCCAAGGCGGCTACCAGTCCTAGGAGGAGTTCGAGAGCCGCAGGGGCTACTCCGAGGACCTCTGCGAGGAGGCTCCCGGAGACTAGGGCGAGCCCGGCCACGGCCAGAGTGTGGAGGCCCCCAGCCTCGCCGGGAGCATGGGCTACGGCGACCATGACTGCGGCTGAGGCCAGGCCTAGCAGGGTGTAGGCTCGACGGCTGGGCATCTAAGCCCTCCTCTTAGCGAGAGCCAGCCTCTTAGCAATCCTGAACCTACCAATATAGTTGCGGGCCTCCACGGGCCTCCTACAGGCCCTCCTCGCCAGTGGGAGGCCATCTGCAATATGGCTCACAGGCGTCCCCAGCATGCACTGGACGAGTGGGGCGACAGCGTGGTTCCTCACCGTCTCGGGGAGCGCCTCGTAGTCTACGAGGTCCTCCTCCAAGTCGATGATTAGGCTCCCCCAAAGGTCGTGGCTCGGGAAGCGAGTCCTAGTATACACGGAGCCCATTATCCTGGCGGGGCCGAGGTCGTAGCCTGCCTCATTATCTCCTAGGACCACGACGTCGGGACCCCTACCCGTGTAGGGGCCACTGTAGACCCGGCTGGCCTCGAAGGCCACGAGCCCCCTGTAGCTGGAGAGCAGCCTCGCCACCTCCCCAGGGTCAACGCCCCTCGTGTAGACGCCGTAGGCGCCGCCGAAGGGCATGTAGGCCCTGCTAGCCTTGGGGTCGACGCTCCTCCCAGCCCTAACCACTATCGTCTTCCCAGTCAGCCTCCGTAGCATAGGCTGGACCAGGTTGTAGAAGGCCTTCCTGGCGAGCGGCTCGAGGCCAAGCCTGCCTATGAGGCTGTAGACCCAGGATGGGAGTACCAGGCGTCTAGTCTCCTCACCCCTCTCCCTGGCATGCTCCTCCACGACGCTAGCCTCCTCCTCACCCCTAGAGGCGACAGCAAGCCCATGCCGGTAGAGTATGTCGTTAACGTTGACACGGTAGCGGAATATCCGGAACCCGTGATCGCTGACCACCACCAGGTTACCGTACGCGTCTCGAAGCATCTTGGCAAGCCTGTCGGCTAGACTCCACAGCCTCGAAACCCTCCCAGGCTCTTCTATGGTCTCGGGATACTTGTGGTAGATGGCGTCGGGGAAGTTCACGTTAACCCACGCCAGCGGGGGAGGGTCCCGGAGCATGTCCTCCAGCATGCCAGCCAGGGCCTCAAGGTATGCTTCGTAGTATTCGATAGTCCTCTTGGGAGGCCAGAGGCCCTCAAAGTACCTCTCGTGGAGGCCCGCCGGCACACTATAAGGGCGGGGCGTGAAGAACAGGTTTGCCACGACAACCGCCTTGGAGGCTGGGATGTGGGGATAGTCTGGTATAGGGTTGACCACCAGGCTGGGGACCCCCTCGTAGGAGAGCATCTCGTGGATCCTGGGATGCTCGAGGTCTACGCCGCTAGCCAGCCTAGACTTGCCAGTATTCTTGTCGTGGTGGAAGAAGCTGAAGATACCATGCTTCCCAGGGTTCACGCCCCCCATAATGCTAGGCCAGCTCGCGGGCGTGATCGGCGGTATAGCCTCGAGCCTATACCAGCGGCCCCTAAGGATGTTGGGGGCTAGCCCCTCATCCCTCAGCCTTGGCAGCAGCCAGTAGGGCATAGCGTCTAGCCCGAGTACCGCGACCCCCGCCAAAACCCGGCGCACCACGCCCTCGGGGGAAGGGCGGGGTTAAAGGCGGCCCTCCACCAAACGGTACTCGACCAGCCGGCCCGAGAGCCTTGCCTTCCAGCCTCCAGGGACCCGGTAGGCTACCAGCCTTCCACCCAGAACTATAGTCCCAGAGCAAGGAGGGCTAGGCTTACACGAGGACAGTATAGTGCTGGTTCTATTCAGGGCCTCCATCACCCAGTCTGGATATATCCTATTCTTACAGTCGAATCCACGGCCTCTACGCCTACCAATTACATACTCTCCCATTACAGCCACAATAGCGAATACGAGCATTAGGGTTAAGCTAAGGATCCCCGACATCCAGGCCTGAGCCAAGCCGACTATAGTCCCGAGGATGATCCATGCCGCCTGACGCTTTACCGGGAGCCTGCATGCTAGTGCAACAACTGTGTCTCGGGGTGATGCCGGAATCGTGGGGAGGCAGACTCTTAGGGTTCCTTTCGTGAAGATGTGGCAGGGTCTCCTCCCACGGGTTATGATTAGCCTTGTGGGCTCAGTCTTCTCAACATTACCATGTTGGAGGCTCGACGATGCTCTTTGCAATCTCCCTTGCCTCCTCTAGCCGCGCCTGGTGCCTCTCGAGGAAGTCTAAGAGCTTCTCGGCCCCCATCCTCTTGCACTCTCCGCAGAGCATGGCCCCGCTCCTACAGTCCCTGTAGATTTTCTCCAACTCGAGGTCGTCGGGGACCAGATGGTAGAGGTATAGGTCGTATACCGTACACTTCTCCGGGACCCCGCCCAGCCGCCTCTGCTCCTCAGCCGTAGCCCTCCCGCCGGTTAGGGCCCGCATGAGCTTCTTCCTCGCCACTTCTGGCGGGTCGGTTAGGAATATCGTGTAGTCGGGCCTGCTACTGCTCATCTTCCCACCGTCGAGGCCCCTTATCAGCTTATGGTATGTCGAGGCGGGCCTCTCCAAGCCTAGGAGGCCGTGGAGCCTGTCGGCCAGGTCTCTCGTGAGCCTAATGTGGGGGTCCTGGTCTGCTCCTACCGGGACTACCACCCTCTTGTAGCCTCCATACTCTTCCAGCTGAGGGTGTAGTATGTCGGCCGCCTGGGTTAGGCTGGCCATGACTTTCGCCGGGGATATGTCGCCGTATACCGCCTCCATCTCAGCGGCCGTAACCTTGGAGGAGAGCAGCTGGATAAGCCTATAGTATGGGGTCCCCCTGTTCGTCTGGAAGTAGAACTCAGTCTTGTCGGGGTCGAGGCCCAAGGCTATGAGGTTTGCAACATACTCTTCGATACCTATCCTAATAATCTCCCTCCGAGGGAGCCTCCTCACAGCGAAAGCCTCGGCGTCTGCTAGTGCTACGAATACCTTTGCTCCGAGAGCCTGCTGGTAGTAGACCAGCTGGTCTCCCGTGAGCTTGTGGCCGAAGTGGAACCTGCCGCTAGGCATGAAGCCTGTTATGACGGCGAAGGGCTCCCCCTTCTCCCGCCCCTCCAGTATCACCTTGTCGAAGTCCCTATGGCCGAAGATTATGCCACGCCTCATGTGGAGGCTTAGGGGTAGGCCGAGCCTGCTCATCTTCGGTATGACTTCGGCGAACGGCCTTATGCCGAAGACCCTGTATAGCCTGTTGTAGTCTTTGATCTCCACCGTCTCCCAGGGGTCTATCCTCTCCCCCGCCATGGTCGTCCCCTCTAGGGGAGCACTCTCTCCGGGTCCCTCGGCAGCAGGCGTGCCTCCCGTATGTTAGCCAGGCCTAGTGTTTGCATGACTATACGCTCCAATCCCATGCCCGCACCGCCGTGGGGTGGGGCTCCATGTTTGAAGAAGTCTAGGTAGAACTCGAACGCCTTGGGGTCGAGGCCCTTGTCTCGGAGGTTCTCTAGGAGCTTCTCGTACCTGTGCTCCCTCTGGCTCCCCGTAACCACCTCTAAGCCCTTCATTAGCAGGTCGAACCCTGTAGTCCACTCTGGCTCGCTCTCGAGCCTCATAGTGTAGAAGGGCCTAGCCTTCCACGGATACTCGGTTACGAAGACTAGGTCGCTATCATACTTCTCGCTCGCCCAGCGGCCGAGGAGCCTCTCACCCTCCGGGTCGAGGTCCTCGCCGTAGGGTATCTTCTTCCCATACTCCTCCTCTAGTATCCTGTAGGCCTCCCTCATGGTAACGCGGGGTATCTCCCTGGGCACCCTAAGCTCGACGCCAAACTCTTCCATGACTTCCCTGGCCTCGGGGTCCCTCCTAGCCTCCTCGGCCAGGGTGCGGAAGAAGCCCTCAACGAACCTCATCACGTCCTCGGGCCCCTCTATGAACCCCACCTCAATGTCGAGGCTATGGTATTCGGTGAGGTGCCTCGTAGTATGGTGGGGCTCAGCCCTAAACACGGGGCCTATCTCGAACACCCTCTCAAGCCCTGCTATCACGGCCATCTGCTTGTAGAACTGGGGGCTCTGGGCCAGGTAGGCCTCCCTCCCAAAGTAGATTACCGGGAAGACCTCTGCCCCGCTCTCAGTCCCGGCGGCCACAATCTTTGGCGTGAATATCTCCACGAACCCCTGGCTCCTATAGTAGTCGCGGAAGACGCGGGCAACGAACGCTTCGAACACGAATATCTTGGAGACCCTCGGGTTGCGGGCGTCCAGCCAGCGGTAGTTCAGCCTAGTAGACAGGCCAGCCTCTAGGCTGGTGTCGGGCTCGAGGGGCAGTGGTTCCACGGGCTGGCTTAGGACTATTATCTTGTCGGCCTTAACCTCTATGCCCAGCTTACTCCTAGACTCTACCAGCACCCCCTCGAAACACGCAACGGCCTCCAGCCTGAGCTCTCCAGCGGCCTCCACAACCTCCTCGGGGCTCTCACCCTTCTTGACGACCACCTGGATCAGGCCGGTCCTGTCGCGGACTAGTATGAACTTCAGCCTGCCCAGGTCTCGTATCCTGTGGACCCAGCCGCACACCCTAACACGACTGCCTAGAAGCCTGTCCTTCTCCAGGTACAATTCTCTTATGAAGCGGTCCTTCAGCATGTCGGCCGCGCCCGGCAGGAGGCCTGGGGCTACGGGTACCATTTAAAGTATCTCCCACGCTTGCCGTGTAGGCTGTAGGGTGTGGGCGATGGCTGGCAGGGTGTTCTACGTTACGACCCCAATATACTATCCCAACGCCCCGCCGCACATAGGCCACGCCTACACTACGGTATACGCCGACGTTCTAGCCAGGTACCATAGACTGGTGGGTGATGACACGTTCTTCCTGACCGGGACAGACGAGCACGGGCTCAAGCTGCAGAGGGCGGCGGAGAAGGCTGGGAAGACGCCCAAGGAGTTCGTAGACGAGATGGCCGAGGTCTACAAGGGCTACTGGAGGATGCTCGACATAAGCTATGACAGGTTCATAAGAACCACCGACCCCGACCACGAGGAGGTAGTAGTCTGGGCGATAAACAAGCTCCGCGAGAAGGGGTTAATCTACAAGGCGAAGTACGCCGGCTGGTACTGCGTGGACTGCGAGAAATACTATAGCGAGGGCGAGTACATTATCGTCGACGGCCGCCCCCACTGCCCGATACACAGGAAGCCCCTCGAGTGGCTCGAGGAGGAGACGTACTATTTCAGGCTGAGCGAGTTCGAAGGCTTCATGAAGAAGGTGCTCTCAGAGCAGGACATAGTCTACCCACGCCAGTACGCCCAGGAGATACTGGGCAAGATAGAGAATGAGGGTCTCCGGGACGTTAGCATAGCCAGGCCGAAGGAGAGGGTCTCCTGGGGCATACCGATACCCTGGGACCCCGACCACACGGTCTACGTCTGGTTCGACGCCCTCCTAAACTACGTTACCGGGGCGGGACTCCTAAGAGACCCGGAGAGGTTCAACAGATACTGGCCCAACGTACACCATGTCATAGGCAAGGACATCCTATGGTTCCACACCGCCATCTGGTTCAGCGTACTGGAAGGCCTAGAACTACCGCTCCCCAAGAGGCTCATAGTACACGCATTCCTAATAAACAGGGGTCTCAAGATAGGGAAGAGCGCCGGCAACGTAGTGGCTATAGAAGACCTCATAGACAGGTACCAGGACAGCGACGGGGTAAGGTACATACTCATGAGGGTGTTCAACCTACACAAGGACGTAGACGTCTCCACAGCACTATTCGACAGTATCTACAACTCCGAGCTAGCCGACACCTACGGAAACCTAGTGAGGAGAGTGGGAAGCCTCGCCAAGAGGAAGCTCGAGGGCAGGGTCCCGGAGGCTGGTGTAGACGGGAGGATAGAGAAGGTGATAGAAGACTCCATAGACTCATATGTTGAGGCTATGGAATCCTACGAGGTCTCGAGAGCAGTCCAGCACGCCATGAACATACTGAGGGAGGCAAACGCATACATGAACGAGTCGAAGCCGTGGGAGAAGCAGGAGCCTGTAGAAGAACTATACACGGTTCTAGAGGCGGTGAAGGCGGCAACGATACTGCTCTCACCCGTAACCCCGAAGGCGGCCAGGAGGGTCTCCGAGGCTCTGGGATTCCCGATAGACTGGAGCCTTGCCAGGAAGAACGTGGCCGAGTATAGGGTTGTGGACGCCCCAATACTGTTCAGGAAGATAAGGAGCCCCGCCCCCGAGTAAACCATTGGCCAGTGGTTCTCCCATATATAACATTTAACCCCTAAACTATAAAAGCTCCAGCTAACAGATCTATTGCGGGATCGGGGTGATACAATGCACGCTAACCATGCTAAGACGCCCCTAATGCTCCCACTGATTGTGGCGGTCGTGACGGTACTTGCACTAGTCGGAGCCTCAACTAGCAATGCCACGAGCGGCGAAAGCCTCTACTATGGGAACGGAACCGTGCACGAGTGGCCCGCTGTGCTAACCCCCTCCGGCGAGTCGGCGTCAAGCATGAGCACATTCATACTGACAGAGGAGCTGTCGAGATACGCCCTGAGATACAGCAAGCTCCCGCCCGCCGAGGCGGCGGCCCCAACGTATAGCCCCAACGTGATTAGGACCGTCCAGCAAGTGTACGGAGTTATAGAGGGCTGGGCCTACGAGGCCTACGATATAACCGGCACGATAGCTGTGTGCGTTAACCTAGAGTATGTGCCAAGGAACGTGACCTTCACCATAGCATTGTATGACGAGGATACTAGGAGGGCAATCTTCTTCTACTGGAACGGGACCGGTGAGGTCAGCGGCTTCTGCCCCGCAACTGACGACGGGAACGACGGGTTCGAGCAGATAAGGTTCGCCAACATCTACCCGCCATACTATAAGATCTACATAGCCTACTCCGGCACCCTCTCGAGATACTACTGGTAGCCCGCCCCACTTTTTCTACTCCCCTCAGCGTCCAAGCTAGAACTATAACCAATCCCAGAATAGCGGCCGCGGACACCAGGGGACCGGGCTCCGGGATTGGCGTTGGGGTCCCCTGGACTTCCAGCGTATCATACTGTTGACTGCCCGAGTGTGCCGCCTCCACCGATAGTATGGTACCATACCCTGCCTGCTCCACAGTATAGTCTTCGACCGGCTGCTCGTCTAGGAGGACCTGGGATATCGACTGGAAGGGTGTTAGCATAGTATAGTTTACGGGCACACCCGGGGGCCCCGTGATGTAGACGTCAAACGTGTCCTGGGCCGGATGCTCCAATCCTACAATGAGCCCGGTGTAATCTACTACTTTAGCGGCGTCCTCGTAGAAGGTTGGTGTCTCGACAACCACCTCCTGCAGGATATAGTAGCCTGCCATGGCGTCGTCGGCGTATGAGACCACGGTCGCCACGGCCACTCTGGATGTTGAGGCCTGGAAGCCTGGCATGGGCGTGTTTAGCTCAACCTTGTAGCCCCCGCTGTTGTCGTCGTAGGAATAGTAGGCTTCCAGGTTCTCCCACTTCGCCCAGGACCAGTCACTGCCCGAGCCCGTGTAATTGTATATGACCGCAGTACCGTCGCTGTAGACTTCAACCAGGTAGTCCGCCCCCATTGTCCCGTTGGAGGTTGAAACCTGGAATCCCGTGCCACTGTCCCCGTCCGGGTCTAGGTAGACGTGTAGCATTGGCCCGCTTGGTGTGGAGGGGAGGCTTCCAGCGGCGTATACGAATAGACCGCT
>CAYRZG010000034.1:0-11691 GCA_964428695.1 uncultured Desulfurococcales archaeon | reverse complement strand
CGAGGCGAAGAAGAAGGCCGAAGAGGCTGGCAAGCCACTAGAAGAGTACATTGAGGAATACATAATAGAGAAGCTATCCAGGAAGGAGAAGATAATGGGCTTCGGCCACAGAGTCTATAAGATACACGACCCGAGGACCGACGTCGCAGCCGAGTATATCAAGCAGCTACCAGAGGGCGAGTACTGGCTGAAGGTGCTCAAGAAGGCCGAAGAAGTGATGTGGAGGGAGAAGAAGCTACCTGCCAACATAGACTTGTACACTGCTATACTCTACTACCAGCTGGGCATACCCATACCGATGTTCACGCCGATATTCGCTATGGGCAGGATAGTCGGCTGGACAGCCCACTACATAGAGCAGGTCAAGAACAACAAGATCATAAGGCCGAGCGAGAAGTATGTAGGCCCAGTCGGCAAGAAGTACCAGCCTCTAGAAGAGCGGTGCAAGAAGTAGCCGTTCAACCCTCACTCCTAGTTTTTAAACTCCCTCCTCCAGAGATTAATCCATACCCGGGGCTGTGACATATTCCGGCGGCACCGACCCCTTCGAGGGTCGGGATGAGGACCGCTTCGCTGTCTGTAGAGCCCCGCTCCTACACATCTTATTGCCCTCGAAAGTCCACCCTTCCAAGCGGGGTCCCGGGGGTTCCAGTATTGTCGATGGAGGAGAAGCTCCGCTACTCCGACCTCCTAGCCGAGGCTCTAGGCATTTCCAGGGAGAGAGCGGAGAGGCTCCTAGAATCGAGGTCTACTAGGCTGATGAGGTATCGTGGCATACGCTACATTACAATCCGCCGCGACATCGCAGGACACTATGAGGGCACCGTTGTGTTCATAACAGACACTGGCTATAGGGTCGTCGAGGGCTACCCTCACATTCCAAGGGTGCTACTATTGTCCAAAGCTGTCCCCCGCCACTTCATAGACGAGGTGGTCGTAGAGGAGAAGATGGACGGCCATAACGTCCGCGTCGTCCAGGTCGAGGGAGAGATACTAGCCCTAACCCGGGGCGGTTACGTGTGCCCCTACACGACGGCCAGGATGAGGCGAAAGTACGGCCGGAGCCTGGAGAGACTGTTTGACCAGCTAGGAGAGTATACCGTGGTTGCAGGGGAGGTAGTTGGCATTGAAAACCCCTACACTCGCTACTACTATCCAGAGGCACCTGACTGGGACTTCTTCGTATTCGACATCTACAGGGCTGGGAGCCCCTTGCCAGTAGCTGAAAGGAGGCGGGTTGTAGAGGATGTTGGAATGAGGAATGTGCCGCAGCTGGCAATAGTCTATAAGGATGACTGGAAGGCTATATTAGACATTGTAAGGGGTCTAGAGGATGTTGGCAGGGAGGGTGTCGTACTCAAAGATCCAGAGTATAGGGTAGAGCCGCTAAAGTATACAACGAGCTACATTAACGTGAGAGACATCCGGGAGGGTATGAAGTTCCCGTTTGACGAGGGCCACACGTTCATATTCCCAAGAGTGTTGAGGCAGATGTTCAAAGCCGTGGAGGAGGGCTGGGACGAGGAGAAGCTCAGGGAGGAGGCTAGGAGGCTCGGCGAGGCCATACTGTTCCCAGCCGTGGAGAGCATAAGAAAGTATATGCTGGGGGAGACTCTTGGAGAAGAGTTCACTCTAACATTCGCCAGCACAGAGGAGTTAGAGGAGTTCATAGTCTACGCTGCCCAGCTGGGGGTCCCGATATCAGTGGTATCGGTTGAGAAGGGGGACGGCATAGTAAAGGCTGTCATGGTCAAGCATAAGAAGACGGCGGACGAGTACAGGAAGATTTTCAGGAGCGGCCTATCCCCTCTAGACTAGACCATACAGCCAGCCCGGCAGCCGCTGAAACGACGTCTAGCGCGGCGCCAGGATTCCAGCCCCTAGGCCGCCAGAGCCTGTCAAGCCACTCCAGAGCATCCCTCGGCCTCCCAGGGTGTGCTGCCGCCGCCCTCCTAGCCTCGTAGAGCGCCCTCTTGTATGCGGCGAAACCCCACTTCCTCGCTATGAGGGTGTCTCCATACCTGGCGAGGACTACGAGCAGTGCTGCGAGAATGGATTCCTCACTGAAGGGGCCGCCCCAGGATAGTATAGTCTCGTAGGCTTCCAACGTTGCAGGGTAGGAGTTGAGCAGTTCCCCGTGGACAAGATCCCACGAGGCGGCCCTAAGAGCGGAGACTAGGCTGTGGGGATACCTGCCGCTGCCCACGCCTGGCACGGGACCCTCATACCTGCCGAGGTGGCTGGGGGACAGCTCCTCGAGAGCCCTATAGTATGCGACTGCATCCTCCCTCCCAGTACACTGGACCACTAGCCTAGACGCTTCCACGGCAAGCTGCCTGGCGGAGGCTATCCCAGGCTTCTCCGAGTAAGCCCTGCAGAGGGGGAGGAGGAGCACTATGCTGCCAAGCTGCGTGTTCGTCTCCACCCCCAGCCTCCGGGAGACGTCCAAGTATACCCTAAGGCCACGCGCGAAAAAACCGGCGCAGCCCCCATGGGCCGCTGTTATACATGCCTGGAGCCCGGCCAGCCCAGAAGCAGCGAAGGAATAGACGTCTTTGTCACCGTGGCTAGAGATGCGTGTCACGGCTCCAGGCTTAGGGTGTGCTAGAGGCTCGATTACTAGCCCCCAGGCCAGCGCGTGCAGGCCGCGATAGGCTATCTTATTCAACCCTAGACTTCCCCGCCCCACACCTGGTGCTCAGAGTGGGGGAGGAAGCGCCATTCAACCTGGTGGTATCCCACCTCCCCGGGAGGATAATGGCTAGGGAGGCGGAAAAACACCTTGTATGGCTCCTAAGGGATGTAAGGATAGTGTATAGGATGCCAAACCTCATACTAGCACGTGTTGGGGACCCGAGGGATGCGGTGACAAGGCTTAGGAGGAGCCTACCCGACTCTACGCCGATACTTCGAGTTGTGCCACTAGACTATGTGACGGAACCAGTAGTCTCCAAGGTTAGGAGGGTAGTACACGGGCTCCTGGAGGAGGCCCCAGAAGGATCCTACGCGATAAGGCTCGATGGCCACCTGTTAGACGAGCATGGGAGGATGATGCATAAGATCGACTCGATACGTATTATAGCAGAGGGCATAGAGAGACCAGTCAACCTCACAGCTCCAGACCTGCTAGTTTACATTAAGGTTGTAAAGTACAGGGTAGGATACCTCGCCGGCATTTATGTCGGCCCCCCGAACGGTATACTATCAACGGTGAAGGAAAGGGGGAAGAGGTAGTGCCCCGATACTTTGGCACTGCTGGAATCAGGGGTCGCTACCTGGACAAGGTAACCCCCGAGCTCGCATACAGGGTCGGCTTAAGCGTGGCCGCCTACGTTGGAGGCCATGGCACGGCTACGATAGGCTATGATGTCCGGACGACTAGCCCCCTTCTAGCCCAGCTGGCCGCCGCAGGCCTCATGGCAGGAGGCCTCGACGCCATAAGCCTAGGCTTGGTTCCAACTCCTGTCCTAGCCTACTCGGTGCCGTACACTCGTAGCAGGGCTGGCATAATGGTGACTGCAAGCCATAATCCACCCCCGGACAACGGGTTGAAGGTCTTCGACGAGAACGGCATGGAGTACACCGTTGCTATGGAGCAGGACTTGGAGAGCCTCATAGTGGGCGACCTGTCGAAATACCACGCCCCATGGAACCAGGTCGGCAGGCTGGTTAGTGGGGAGGAGATCCTCGAAGACTATGTGAGAGACCTCGTTGAGAGAATGAGGGTCTCCAAGCCAAAAGTGGAGCTGAGAGTTGCAGTAGACTGTGCCAACGGAACGGCTAGCGGGGTCACGCCTAGAGTGTTGAGGGAGATTGGATCAAAGCAGGTTGTAAGCTTCAACTGCCACCCCGACGGATTCTTCCCAGGCCGCCATCCCGAGCCAAGGCCGGACTCGATACGCCCATACGTTAACGCCGCCTCCACCCTAGGCATACACGCGCTAGTCGCCCACGACGGGGACGCTGATAGGCTAGCCCTAGCAATACCCGGGATTGGATTCATAAAGCAAGACCTACTAATAGCTCTCTTCGCATGGTACAAGCTGAGAGACAAGAGGGGCACAGTTATAGTATCGGTGGACGTCGGGATAGAGGTTGAAGAGATAGTAGAACGCATGGGAGGCAGGCTCGTCAGGAGCAAGCTGGGCAAGCTCCACGAGAAACTGAAGGAAACACCAGGCGCGGTAATAGCGGCGGAGCCTTGGAAGCTGATAGACCCGGACTGGGGGCCATGGGTAGACGGCATATATCAGGCGGCCCTAGTGGTCAAGATCAGCCTGGAGGAGGGCGAGCACCCCGCGAACATACTGAGAAGATTCCCCTTCTATCCATCGGCTAGGATAAGCATTAGACTATCCAGCGACGACGATAAGGCAAAGCTGTACCCCGTCATAGAGGAGAGGGTAAAGACCGAGCTGTCCAAGGATGCCGTCAGGATACTTGAGATAGACGGCGTGAGAATCGACTATGGCGACTCCTCCTGGATACTCGTGAGGCCTAGCGGCACGGAGCCAAAGATACGTCTATACGCCCAGGCTACTAGCAGGAACAGGCTAGAAGACCTCCTGGCTAAGGCGAAGAAGATAGTCTACGAGTCCGCCGCCAGGCTAGGCATCGAACTATTAGGTCTAGAGGAGCATGTCGACTATGGTAATATTAAGGCAGGCGCCTCCCATACCTCTTGAGCACTTCGAGGAGCCTCTTAGGGTTCCTCGTATACAGGCGTATCTTGCTCACACTCCTCTTACCCTCAATAACGATCTCGACGAACCGTCTCTTCTCGTCAATGTTGAGCTTAGCCTCAGCCGGGAGGGGGAACCGGAACCCGCTCTTGCCGACGATCCCCTGGAAGACTATCCCCTTTTCTGTGACCGTGAAGGCTTGTGGCATCTGGATCATGGTGATTTTGCCTACCTTTCTAAGGGCCCACAGGTAGCTCGCCTGAGATATGATGAAGAGTCCTTCAAAGTAGACTAGGTATGCTAGGAAGTGGGCTAGCCTCCCCTCGCCCACCAGCTGTGAGAAGTAGTCGTAGAGGTGGCTAGTGTACGGCCATAGGAGGAAGAAGTATGCCATGGCGGCAAGCATGCCCACCATGTTGTACATTGAGAACTTGCTCTGCTCCTGCAGGTCTAGCACTAGGCCTTTATCTTCTGCCTGTAGCTCTCGGGCCGCCTTCTCCTCGAAGACTTTTCTCCCCTCTAGGATCTCCTCGGGCTTCGCCTTGGCCAGGGGCCCCTTGCTCCCCATAGCTCTAGAAGTTATAATCGAGAATACTATTATTAGTATGAATGCTATGAGGAACGCCTTGCCGCTCCTGCCGAGGAGCGCTAGTATGCCACTGTACAGTAGCATTGAAAACTGGCCTAGCAGCAGCCTATAGCGTAGGTCCTCGTACATGTTGCTCATTCGACCAGCCCCAATACTTGGGGCGACGCGTGTCAGGCCTTTAACGCTAACCCGGCCGGGAGCGTTGAGGGTGAGGGTATGGAGCGGTACAGCGTCCGCGTCGGGCTCCTCGTAGAAGGAGAGGAGTTAGCTCCGAGGAGGAGCGCCTGTATACATGTTTCCAACGGCATAATAGAATCTATCGAGTCCACGGCAACATGCCCCACGCATGCGATAGGGTCCGATAGCCTGGTGGCCCTCCCACAGCCCGGAATAGCCCACGCCCACAGCGGCGACCACTTGTTCCCGGAGGCCGGCTTCAACATGGACCTAGACAGCCTAGTGTCGCCGCCCGACGGGTTAAAACACAGGCTCCTAGCCAAGGCGGGCTTCCAGGAGCTAGTGGAGGGTATCCTAGACTACTATACCCTGGCCTGGAAGCTTGGAGTGGGCCTCCTAGTAGACTTTAGAGAGGGGGGAGGGCTGGGATGCCTGGCGGCGAAGAGGGCTTTGGAAGCAGCCCCGCAGGGCATTAGTGTAGTAGTGCTCGGCAGGCCCGGGCCCAGGTTCCCGGAGGGGTGCGACGGCCTGGGCTTATCCTCGCCGCTAGACTATGACAGGGAAGAGGTGGAGAGGCTAGCCTCGACGCTAAAGCCTGCTATGACCCACGTGGCGGAGACCCCTGCTGTCCGGGAGGCGGGGGACCTAGAGATAGCCCTCGAGGCAGGATTCGACGCCCTGGTACACGGGACATTCCTCTCCAAGAGCGACCTTGAGCGGCTGGCTGAGGAGGGTGTTGCTCTAATCGCATGTCCCAGGAGCAACATGTGGCACGGCCTAGGCCTGCCACCGATATTTGAGGCTCTCAGGCTTGGAGTCCCCCTAGCCCTTGGAACAGATAATGCGGCTTGGACTACTCCAAACCCCTGGCGTGAGGCTGAGACGGCGCTCCTCGTAGCCAGGGCGCAGGGGGCTCCCCAGGGAGAGTGGCTGGCGAAGAAGATACTGGAAGCCGTGTTCATCGAGCCCTACAGGCTGGTTGGCGAGAGGCCCCGGGTGATCGAGGAGGGGAAGCCTGCCAGGCTCCTAGTCGCTGAAGCCGAGGGGCTCGGGCTGGGCAGGGAGCATAGCGTATACTACTGGCTTGTTAAGAGGATTGGCGGAGAAAACCTGAGAGCTAGGATAGACGATGGGGTAGTCTCCTGGCTCTAACCCTTTATGCCGGCGTCCAGTAGCTTCTTGAGGTTCATAGTGTCTAGCACGTTCTTGGTTATCTTTATCTTCCTCATTATGAAAGCCTTCATAGCGTCAAGCTCGCCGGTGAGGATCTGCTTTAGTACGTCTGAGGTCATCGATAGTACTGCTATCGGGTTGGGGTGTTCTCCCTGCTCCACCTTAACCTGCCCGTTGGATATTTCAACGTAGAACTTCTCGCCGGTGTCCTCCACTATGAACTGGTACACCTTGTTCCAGGTCTTTATCTCAGGGAGCTTCTCGACTGCCTTGGCAAAGATCTCCTCGAAAGCCTTCTTCGCCTCCTCGAATACCGCCACCCTTCAACACCTGGCGTGTCTGATTTCGACTGTGTAGGCCGTTAGATTGTTGAAGAAGGGAGTCTACACTCACCCGTAATGGAAGAACTCTTAAATACGGGTAGAAGAAGGTCGCCTCCGCTTAAAAGCATAGAGCATACTTGGCGTATTGTCGCCCGTCTATGTTCATCAATATGAGCAGGTGGCCCCGATACCATTAGGTGGCCGAGAGGAAGGCCAGCCTGGTTGTAGGGTGGTGTTATGGGTAGAAGGGTCGCCATAATAGGGACTGGCCACTCTAAATTCGGGGTGAGAAACGACGTCAATATCGTCGAGCTTGCATACGAGGCTATCAAACAGGCTATAGCAGAAGCTGGGATAGAGAAGAAGGATATCGACCTCGTCGTAACAGGATATGTTGGCGGGTGGAGCAGCGAGCCACTCGCGCCTGTGGCCATTATGGAGTATGCAGGGCTGACAGGGAAGCCAGGATATAGGATAGAGGCCGCCTGTGCCACAGGAAGCGCCGCGATAAAGGCCGCCCACGACGCTATTGCTGCTGGGGAGGCAGACATAGCCCTTGTAGTCGGAGTTGAGAAGATGAACGAGAGCCCGACGCCGACGGTTGTAGAGTTTATCGGAAGGGCGGGCAACTACTTCTGGGAGTTCGAGAACTTCGGGTTAACCTTCCCAGGCTACTACGCCCTCTATGCCACTGCGTACATGCAGAAGTATGGCGCCACGGAGGAGGACTACTGTAAGGTTGCCGTGAAGAACCACTACTATGCGAGCTTCAACCCGAAGGCCCAGTTCCCCAGGGCTATAACATTGGAGCAGTGTATGCAGTCCCGCTACATAGCGTGGCCACTCAAACTCTTCGACTGCAGCCCAATAACCGACGGTGCCGCAGCCGTTGTGCTGGCGAGCGAGGAGGTAGCCCAGAAGCTGACAGACTCGCCGGTATGGATAGAGTCGATAGGCGTCTCCATAGGCACGAGCAACCTGTCGAAGAGGAGCCAGTTCACAAACCTAGACGCCGCCAGAGAGGCGGCTAAGATGGCATACAAGAAGGCTGGGATAGACCTAGATAACCCCGTCAAATACTTCGACGTTGCAGAGGTACACGACTGCTTCACCATAGCGGAGATCATGGCATACGAGGACCTGGGCTTCGCCAAGCCGGGCGAGGGATACAAGCTGATAAGGGAGGAGCAGACGTACATCGGCGGCCTCATACCTGCCAACCTAAGCGGAGGCCTCAAGGCGAAGGGACACCCGCTGGCGGCGACTGGCGTGAGCATGGCGGTGGAGCTGGCGAGGCAGCTTCTAGGCAAGGTCGAGAAGCAGAGGCAGGCACCCATAGAGAAGGGCAGGGCGATAGCACACAACATTGGAGGAACAGGCCACTACGCTTACGTCACAATCTACTCGCTTAGCAAGCCCAGGCAGGCATAAGGGGGTGGTAGGTGTGAGCACCCAGAGGGAGCAGGCGGACGCATTCCTAGCCCAGGTCGAACAGTTCGCCAACACCATGAAGGAGTCCGTGGGAATACCAGTAGTAATGGACCAGAAGACAGGCGTCAGAATGTGGTGGGACCAGAGGGAGATCAGGCTAAAATTCCTAATAAGCATAGAGAAGACCTTCAGGTTCTTCGAAGCCCTAAGCCAGGGCAAGCTACTCGCAACCAAGTGTAAGAAGAGCGGCAAGATACTCTTCCCGCCACAGGTAGACTGCCCCGACGACCCAGAGGACGAGGTCGAATGGGTCGAGCTACCAAACGAGGGAGAACTGGTAACCTGGACAGTCATATACGTGAAACCCTACAGCTTCGGCCACTACCCCGACTACACCGTTGGAATAGCAAGGCTCAAGAACGGAGTACAAGTACTAGCATGGGTTAGAGAGACCGACCCCAAGAAGCTGAGAGCCGGAATGAAGGTGAAGATCGAGATAGTCCGCCGCCAGCCAGAAAACTACCTAACATACGAGATAGTCCCCGTAGAAGAGTAGCCCCCAGATAAAACCTTAGAGCCCACAACCCACAATTTCTCTCATACCCGGTGGAGCAGGTTGACGGTCATACTTAGGCTAGTCGGATACAGACAGTCCCAGCTTCTAGCCGAGGGTAGGAGGGCCGCCTTCTTCACAAGGCTCAGCCTACAGCCTGGAGAGAGGCTAAGGATATGGCTCGAGGAGCACGCCAGATGGGTCAACGCCGTAGTCGTAGACCGTAGGAGACCCTCCACCAGAGTGCTGGAAGAGCTGCTCCCCCACACCGGGTTTGAAAGTGTAGACGAGTGGATAAGATGGGAGGAGGACCGGGCGGGGGGAAGCCTACCAGGCTGGATAATAGTAGTAGAGCCCGAAGGCTAGACCACGCCAAGTACGCCTAGATCCCGTGCGATTAGTTGCGCGACTCTTCGCACGGTGGGATGAAGTCGTTCTTTATCAAGGACTAGTTTACCGTTATGCTGAATGACAAGACCCTGTACTTCAAGTCCCCGTAGAACGGCTTCGACGCCCTCGGGGTCTAAGATAGGACTTGGTACTCGCAACGCCGCCTCGAGTATCTCTCTCCGGCTCGCAGATCGGACCCATAGATAGCCTAGTACGAATTCCACGCTCGATATTATCGGGACAGTCTGTTGGACCGCCACTCTCGCCCACCGTTTGACTCCTATTACTCTGGGGGGGTGAGACGGGGGGAAGCCTGGTACTATCCCATGGATACCCGAGAGTATATTGTATCGTCGGTGAGGAATGCTTATATGATCTGGAGCGAATTGATAGGGTGGGATGTGGAAGTGGGTGTCTCCAACGGCGGGCCCCCGGTGAGACGTAAGATAGTGAAAGACGTGGTGCACCAGTTCGTCGAGCTACCGGGGGACTTCTTCGACACGTGCATAGATAGTGTTATAGTGCAGAGGCTCCGGGACATTAGGCAGCTAAGCATGGCGCACCTAGTCTACCCGGGCGCGACCCACACCAGGTTTGAGCATAGCCTGGGAGTAGCCTACACAATGAGGAGGGCGCTCCGCTCGATAAGGGACAACCTGGACGAGATAGTGGCCCCTCTGGTCGCTAGGAGCCTCGACCCTCCCCACGATAGTGTTGTGTCACAGTTCCTACGCCACCTTTCACGGAAGCTCGGCGACTTGGAGGGTGAGGCGGTGACGGCAGCGGTGCTCCACGATTCTGGCCACGTGTTCCTAAGCCATGCCGCCGAGGAGGCGATGAGGGACAAGATTATCGACTATACCCCCCTCCCTGGAGGGGAGAGGCTTGTAACCCCTAGATTCGACCACGAAGAGCTGACGTTAATGATAGCTGACACGCTTGCGAAGCTGCAAGCCTCAAAGAAGACCGCGCTGGGGATGCTCGACTGTAAGCAGGTTAGGGAGCCATGCGTTGACGTATGCTACGCCGGCCGCCCTGTCGACATGAAGACGGTCTATGAAATACTAGAGCTAGCCTACGGCAGGGGGGATGGCCTAGAATACTGCAGACCCCTCAGCTACAATGTCGTGCTGGAAGGACTAGAATACAAAGTGGAGGTGAAGAATGGTAGTCTTGAGGAGGCAGCCCGCAAAGCCGCCATGTGTGTGGCCTCAAAACTCCTAAGCCACAGCGTGGACGTAGACAGGGCAGACTATATCCTGCGGGATAGTATTCACTCGGGGAGCATGGCTGGAATCTACGATATTAACAGGTTCTACAGCGTGCTCACTATAGTGCCGAGACTCGTTGGGACAATGAACGCGGCCTCCTCGGCTGTAACAGTATATATTGATATTGGAGTGTTAGACAAGGGCATCTCTGTAGTTGAGAACATGCTCCTCTCGAGAGTCTACATGTACAGTGACGTTTACCTACATGATATTTCAATGATATACTCTGCGATGGCTTCAAGACTTCTAGCCCTCCTGTACATACTTGCAGGAGGCATAGTGGAAGGCAGTGGAGATCATGGCGTGATCAGCATTATTAGGGAGCTATTAGACTTCGTGAGGGGTAAGGAGCGTGCCAGGGTTGAGGAGGAGTATAGTCCGAGGAAGGCGTTCCAGCTCCTCGAGTCTCTCCTACCCCTAGCTTCAGACCACGAGTTCGAGAGCTTCGTCAGGAGGGTGGCGGCTGGGGGGATGACTGGGCTCCTCCAGAGTATAGCAGGCGGGGCAGGGGAGAGCTGGTCGGAGCGCATGTGTATTGCGATCGCTCTGCTAGCAAAGGGGTTAGCGGAGAGGAAGCATTGGAGCGCGCTCATCCTAGACGAGGATGATAAGGCTGCTAAGATAATCAGGAGCCTGAGTAGCGAGGACTACGCCTTCCTCCAGGAGTTGAAGACCCATCTGACACCCCTGGTTATCGTTTCGAGTAGCAAGCTTTCAGCATATGATCCCGACGACCCGAAGCTTAGGATAATGGTGTTTAGGAGGGACAACCCCCTCGTGCCAGCGGAGATTTCTACGCTACCCCACGCTAGGGTTGTTAGGAAGATCGCAGGCGAGCATTACAGTAAGGTTCTCATACTCTTCCCGGAGGACGGCAGGTCTAGGAAGATGCCGGTACCAGAGGCCTGGAGGCTTAGGAGGGGTAAGGTTACAGTGAGGGAGATAGAGTGGGCTGCGGGCCAGTGTGGGGTCGACGCTGAGAGGGCTAGACGCATGATACTGGAGGATGCGGAGAAGGCTGTTGCGCTAGCCGACAGGTTCTGGAGCCTAATCTAGCACTCCAACTATAACCTTCCAGGCTGCAAGGGGTTCCACGGGGTCC
>CAYRZG010000033.1:0-12187 GCA_964428695.1 uncultured Desulfurococcales archaeon | reverse complement strand
CTTCGCCGAGGCTAACCCCGTGCCGGAGATATGGCCTTGGGAGGCCAAGGAGGCTGGGGCAAAGATAGTGGCGACGGGCAGGAGCGACCTTCCAAACCAGGTCAACAACAGCCTAGTCTTCCCCGCCGTATTCCGTGGGGTCCTAGACGTTAGGGCTACGACGATAACGGATGAGATGGCGATAGCTGCGGCAGAGGAGCTGGCCAGGTATGCTGAGGAGAAGGGGCTGCGGGAAGACTACATCATACCGACAATGGAGGAGTGGGACGTATACCCGAGGGAGGCAGCGGCAGTGGCGGTGAAGGCCGTGGAGCAGGGTGTTGCAAGGAAGACGACCACCTACAAGGAGGAGCTTGAGAGGGCTAGGGAGATCATAGGAGCGGCTAGGAGGAAGTATGAGACCCTATGGGAGAAGGGCCTCATACCCAAGCCCCCGGTAGACTATAGTGAGGGGTGATGTGGGATGGCAGTGTTCGAGCCAGGGATACACGTTAGGCCGCCCGTAGAGGGCGACCTCGAAACCCTAGCCCAGCTGATACTCCGCTTCTACAGGTTCAACGAGGAGTTCGACCCCGCCTGGGCAGTGGTAGGCGACGCCGAGGAGAAGGCGAGAGAGGTTGCCAGGAGGTACATTGAGGGTGAGGGCCTCACCCTGGTAGCCCTAGTCGACGACAAGGTTGTAGGCTACCTCCACGCCGAGATAAGGGAGAACCCCATGCTCGCCACCGGCAGGCTGGGCGTGATAACAGAGCTATACGTACATCCACAGTACAGGAGGAGAGGGCTGGCCTCTAGGCTCGTCGAGGAGGCCGCCAGGAGGCTGGCCGAGAGGGGAGTCGAGCATGTGGCCGCAGAGTTCCCCTCAAAGAACTATGTTGCAGAGGCCTTCTACTCTAAGAGGGGGTTTAGGCCCTACACTAGCATCTACCTGAGAGAGGTGTAACGGGGATGGCGAGAGTATACGTGAGAGAGGCTACACCCGAGGACGTAGACCAGCTCGCCAGGCTGGTGGCCAGGCTCAAGGAGCTGAACGAGGAGCTAGACCCCCACTTCAAGACTGTCGACAACCTTGAGGAGCAGGCACGCAAGTATGTAGAGGAGGCAGTGGCCGCCGATAACAGGAAGGTCATAGTGGCAGCGGACGAGGAGACGGGAGAAGCGGTCGGACTAGTAATACTAGAACTACAGGATAGGGTGTTCTACGAGCCGAGGATCAAGGCTGTGATCACAGACTTCTACGTCCTGCCAAGGTACAGGCGGAGGAGGGTGGGCACGCTACTCTTGGAGAAGGCTGAGGAGGCCGCCCGAGAGGCTGGTGCAGGGATTATAACAGCAGTATACCCTGCCGGCAACAGTATAGCGGCCTCCTTCTACAAGGGGAGGGGGTTTAGGGAGCTGCAGGTCGAGGTGTACAAGCCCCTCTAACCTTTTTACAGGTAGCTGAATATCCTACTGTAGAGCCTCTCATAGTAGTTCTCCCACCACTTGAACCTGGCTATCCTAGCCTTCCTCGGGCACGAGTCTACTGTTACAATGTCGCCGGGCTCGAGCCTGTAGGTTTTCTGGCCGTCGAGCACCATGTATAGTGGGTTCGAGTCCTGGCGGACCTCGACCTCTAGCCTGGAGTCTGGCGGCAGGATTATCGGCCTAAGGTAGAGCTGTACGGGGTTGAGGGGTGTTAGGACTATGACTTCGAGGCTAGGGTCTATTATGGGCCCGCCTGCGCTTAGGCTGTAGGCCGTGCTCCCCACTGTGGTCGATATTATGAGGCCGTCCCCGTCTATGCCCATAATCCTCTCGCCTCTATGGTAGACGCTGAGCCTTACGAGCTTGGCCCTGTCCATTACCAGGGCTATGTCGTTGAGTACGCACCCCTCCCTCTCAGCGGTGGCCTTGGCGTGGAGCCTGGAGTATTCCACGAGCTTATACCTGCCGTTGACGAAGTCTTCCACCCTGTCCTCTACCTCGTAGGATTCTACGTCTAGGAGGAATCCCTTCTTCCCAGCCCTCACAGTCATTATCACGGTCTTAGAGGGGTCTGGGAGCTCCATGAGGGTCCTTAGCAGGGTCCCGTCGCCGCCGACAACTATGATCTTGGGGATGAGGTCCCGTTTAACGTTGAAGCCTGGGAGCCTGGAGAGGCTCCTATACGATCTCCTCGAATACTCGTCGACCCTGGGCGTTATACCGTGGCGTTCCAGTGCTCTCACTACTCGGAGGGCTACCCTCTCAGCTATGATGCTGTCTGGCTTCACGACGAGGCCATACTCTTCGTCCACGCCGTAGCACCCCCGGCTTCGAGCCGTTCCAAACCTACTGTGGAGGCAGGCTAAAACCCTCGACACTCCGCCTGCCAGCCGGTAGAGGCCGGTGGCTAGGCGGAGCCTGGGGGTAAGGGTTCCAAGGCGGCGCGGCGAGGAGGCCAGGCGGAGGCTGAGGGAGGAGGGCCTCCTAGACACCAGCCTAAGGCCGGCCAGGATGGGGGAGTGGATAGTATTCCCTGTGAGGGGTGAGCGTGGAAGCCTGGAGAGGGTAGCCGGGGAGCTCGGCGGCAGCCTCGTGGAGGGGGAGTTCGAGGAGTATTCTAGGCCCGGCAGGCTCGAGGGGCCGGTCAAAGGCTACCATGTCATAGGAGACATCGCAGTCTTCAGCCAGACGGCCGGCGTGGGGGTCGAAGAGTATAGGAGGGCCGCCCTCCTACTCCTGGAGAGGTTTCCTAGGATTAGGAGTGTGTGGCTGAAGCTTCGAACCGAGGGAGACTACCGGGTCCCTAGCCTCCTCCACCTAGCCGGGGAGAAGCGCACCCACACTGTCGCCAGGGAGTACGGGCTAGTCTTCCACGTCGACATTGCGAGGGCATACTATAATCCGAGGCTAGCCTACGAGCACAGGCGCGTCGCGAGCATGGCCGTGGACGGCGAGAGGATACTTGACATGTTCACCGGCGTGGGCGGCTTCGCCCTGCACGCTGCGAGCCTGGCCAGGGTGGAGGTTGTAGCCTCGGACCTAAACCCCCACGCCGCCATGCTGGCGGCCAGGAATGCTGAGGCGAACCAGAAGAGGCTTAAGGGGGCCGTGCACGTGTTCCGGGCCGACGCCAGGCTACTCCCCACGATACTGGAGCCCGGCTACGACAGGGTGATATTGAACCTTCCAGCGGCGAGCGTGGAGTTCGCTGGAGTAGCCTGCAGCCTCGCATCTAGGCCTGCGACGCTACACTTCTACCTGCTGGAAGCCTCCTGCGACGGGGCCGAGTCTAGGGTTGTGCAGGCCCTGGAGCGGGAGGGGTGTAGGGCTTCTAGAGTATCGTGTAGGAGGGTGCTCGAGTACAGCCCTCAAGAGGCCGTGTACGCCGTCGACGTGGGGGTAGGCTAGCATGCCCGGGACCCTGGAGGGGAGGTGGTTCACGTTCACCGCCCGAGGCCATGTGAACGTTAGAGCCAAGCATAGGACCACGCTGGAGGTTACCAGGGAGGACTGGCTCACCCCCAGGGGGGACTGCATACTCGGAGTGTCCTCCGAGGTGGGTGCGGCCGGTCTTCCAGGCTGGATTAGGGAGGCCGCCAGGGACCCGGGCAGCGTCATAGTGATGGTCCTCTGCTCCGGCGGGGTCTGCGACTCGGTGGCGGGTAGGGGGGATCCTAGGATTACCCTCGACGACCCAGACAGGATAGTAGTGCGCCGCTCAACATATGTCGACGGCAAGACGCTGATGGTCGAGGCGAGCAAGGCGGCGGCCCATGTTAGGAGGGACCTGGTGGAGCACCTTAGACGCGGGGAGCCTCTACTAGTGGCGTTAACCGTGCTCCCTGGCCTTCTCAAGCGCCCGGCAGGCGGGGGCGCCCCCGATCCCGGGCCCGGGGTCTAGGCCTAGAACTGCCTCGAGAGCCTCCCTCTCATAGGCTGCCAGCGTCCCGGGAACGATTATGCTAGCGGGCTCCGCGAAGCCGCCGCGCCAGGCGGCTAGGGTGGAGAGCCTCTCAAACACCCTGACACGCCCATTCTCTAGGCCTGCAGCCTCCACGAGTATGGCTGGGCTCCCCTCCAGGAGGCTCGAGACTCCCAGCTCGCCTGCCAGTGAGAGGACTATGCCAGCGGCCTCCCCGGGGTGTAGCTGCCTGCCCTCCCCGTCTATGTCAAGTAGTAGGAGCGTGTGCATGCCCCCACACGCATTGTATAGGAGGTACTCAACTATACTGTAGGCTTTCACCATCCTCCAAGGGCCCGGGACCGTGACGGTGCGGCCGAACTTGTAGTAGTCGAGCATGCTGGCGGCCTTCGCCGAGCAGACGCCGCTAACCCCGGGGATGACACGGTAGCCGACCCCCCTCCGGGCCGCCTCGACTACAAGGCTCCTATGCGTCGTAGCGATGAGGGGGTCGCCGGCGACAAGTACTACGACCAGCCTGTCCCTGGCCTCCTCAACAATCCTAGCCCCACCCTGCTCCAGCACGTGCCTGGGGGCTTCCACAACCCTGTCCCTGGCAACCCTCCTCGCCCACTCGAGAAGCCAAGAGGCTCCAGGCATAGTGTAGGTGTCAACGTATACCCTCCAGGCCGAGGCTACGAGGTCCTCCAGTAGCCTCCCCTGATAGCCTGGCCCCAGCCCGGCTCCGGCGAGCACCAGCATATACAACACCGGGTCGAGCGTGTGGTGGAGGGTCTAAATCCCACCCGCAACCCGCTACGCTACGGGGTCTGGTGTCTTGTCCCTCGACCAGTTACTCCTCGAGGCCAGCAGGCTCGGCTTCATAGCGGAGGAGAAGGGTGGGACCCTAACAATATCCTCCCGGGACGGCGCGTTAATAGTGGGCCCCGGAGCCCCTGTAACCGTTGAGGCGGTGGGAGACCGTTACATTGTGAGGGGTGCACGTGGAGAGACCTGGCAGGGAGGCGCCCGAGGGGCGGTTGTGGCGGCCTACATGTTCTACTCCCGCTGGGCTAGGAGCCGGATAGAAGGGAGGCTGAGGATGGTTGAGGGCCTCCTCCGCACAGCCCCGGCTAGCGGCGAGTGCGAGTCGTGGGCCTCCCGCCTCTCCCATCTCGACGGCTGGGGGGCGTGCAGGCTCGCAATACTCGCGGCCGCCGCATACCATGGCCTAAGCCTCGTCGACCCGGAGGGCCCATGGGCCTCGACGCCGTGGGCCAGTGGGGCATCTGAGGTGGCAGAGGCGCTCGCCCGCCTGCGAGAAGAGGCGAGGCTCGCGGAGAGGATAGTCGAGCTCCTCGACGACTCGGGGAAAAAGAGGCCGGCATGGATACATGCATACCCATTCCTAAGCCTAGCCGCCGCCATAGCAGGGGCGCCCAAGGCCTCCTGGGAGGCGGCCCTATCCCACATCTACACCCGGTCGAGCCTCGAGGGTGTCGAGGTGGCTGGAACCCTGGAGGTACTATCGGCCGCCAGGCCGGCATGGGCGTGGAGCGTGGGGGTGAAGGCCGCCACGGTCTGGGATAGGGCCATAATATTGCTGGCCACAACCCCCTCAGCGGTGCCGGGGGAAGCCAGCAGGGCGGGCGCCAGAGTAGTCATAGACGGCCTCGCTAGACACAAGACCATAGTGTTGGGGAGGAGGGCCTGGGAATCATACTATAGTGCGAGGCTCCAGGGGGACCCGGCGGCAATATACTATGAGAGTGGAACCCCCACGGCCGCCGCCACGGGAGTTGAAGGCTTAGAGGGCGAGTACTGCATAGGAGATGCGCTCATCCCGCTGGACCCCCAGGCCGCCAGGGGGTGCGCTACCGTTAAACCCTCGAGTAGAGAGTAGACTCGCAACCGGGGCGGGCGTTGATGAGGGCTGGTATTGCCGAGGCGGCCTAGAGCCGCCTGTGGCGAGGGACACCAGTCATTGAGCCCGCCCACGATAAAGAATAGAGGGAGTGGACGCCCAGGGGGTTAGAAGAGGCCGAAGATCCTCAGCTTCTCCTCCAGGTAGGAGCGGAGCTTCTCCTCGTCGATCCTATGCTCGTCGGCGTCGACGAAGTCGCTGCTGCGGAAGCTGAAGCTGCCGAGGTGTATGCGGTGCTCGTCCCTCTTCACCTTGGAGAAGAAGCCTCCCCTCCTCTCCACATAGTAGGTTAGGTATGCCTCCACCCTGGTGTCGTCGGGGGCGCTGGACGGGAATATAGTCTGGGGGGCCTTCATCTTCGAAGCATAGTATACTCTAATTTCTAGGACGTCTGGTATGACCTGTATGATCTTCTCCCTGTCTTTGGGCGAGTACCTCTTCATCATATCCCTGTCTATTATGGGTTTAACCTTCTCGAGGTCGTCTACGGCGACTCTAAGCTCGTAGTAGTCTCCAACCTCCCGCTGGCCTATAACCCTATACCCTTTGTCCACGAGTATCCTTGCTATCATGCTTGCTACCTTCTCGTCGAAGTCCCTCATGAGGGCCTCGATGGCGATGGCCTCCTTAGCCATCTCCAAGCCCTTCTCGGCGGCCTCCTTCACCTTCTTCATAAAGTCCTTAAACGGGGCCAAACTGGGGTCCCCAGGTATACTATTAGCTTGGTTTGATTATTTTAATGTTTCCCGCCATCGTCGCCTGGGGGTCATGCTTATTTTCTCAACGTGCCAGGCGGGGGCCCCTATCGGTGCTGGGGGGATGGATAAGAGGATACTCGCGGCGGCGGTCGTAGTTACCCTGATAGTTGTGGGGGCGGCCGTCTCCCTCACGCGTAATAGGGGTGAGAGGGTCCTCTACATACTCAACTATAGCGACTACATATCCCCCGTTGTCGTCGAGAGGTTCCAGAACGAGACGGGCATAAAGGTTGTTATAGACGAGTTCGAGGCCGCCGAGGAGTCGTGGCCGAAGCTGCAGGCGGGGGGCGCAGGCTACGATATTATCATAACAGCCCACACCTATGTTAAGCTGGCCGCCGAGAAGGGGCTCCTACAGAAGCTGGACAAGGCTAAGATACCCAACCTGGCCAACCTGGATCCGAGGATAGCATCCCACCCTGCCGACCCCAACCAGGAGTATGCGGTCCCATACATGTGGGGCACTACTGGCATAGGCTACGTCTCCACCTGCGTCGAGGACCCGCCGGAGACCTGGAAGGAGTTCCTGGACCCGGAATACCTCAAAAACTATGAGGGGAGGGTGAGCCTGCTCAGCGAGTTCTCCGAGACCATAATGGCGGCCATGATAGCCCTCGGCTACGACCCTAGCGTGAGGAGCAACTGGAACGAGCAGGTCATGGGGGAGGTTGAGGACCTGCTAAACACTGTGAAGCCCTACCTTGCAGGCTTCTATGGGGCGAGCCAGTATATTCCGGGCCTGGCCAACGGCGACCTCTGCCTGGCCCAGGCTTGGAATGGAGACGTGCTAGTGGCGGCCGAGGAGAATGACGCCGTAGCATACATCACGCCCAAGGACGGCGCCCTCTTCTGGGTCGACTACATAGTCATACCAAGGGATGCGAAGCACGTGGAGGAGGCCTACATGTTCATAAACTTCCTCCTACGCCCCGACGTGGCAGCGGAGAACGTTAAGTACCTCTACTATGCGGCTAGCGTGAAGAAGAGCCTCCTCGAACAGTACGCCGAGGAAACGGGGGATGAGACCCTCAAAGAAATATTGGAGGACCCGACGGTATACCCGCCCGAGGATGTAAAGCTCATACCCAGCCCCGTGCTAGACGAGGAGATGTCACGCATGGTGGAGACTGTTAGGCTACACGTGATGGGAGGCGGGTAGCCCATGCCCGGGGCGGAGGTCCGGGTCGAGGGCGTCTGGAAACGCTTCCAGGCGAGGCCGGTGCTCCGCGGGGTCTCCACAGTATTCCCCCGGGGGAGGATAACAGTCATCCTGGGCCCGAGCGGGTCCGGGAAGACCACGCTCCTAAGGATTATTGCTGGCCTCGAGGAGCCCGATGAGGGCAGGATACTCTTCGACGGCAGGGACGTGACAGGGGTCCCGCCGGAGAAGAGGGGGATAGGCTTCGTATTCCAAGACCTCGCCCTCTTCCCCCACCTAAACGTGTTCGAGAACGTGGCCTTCGGCCTCAGGGTCCGAGGGGTCCCGGAGGCCGAGGTAAGAGAGCGTGTAAGGTGGGCCCTCGACCTGGTAGGCCTCCCGCCCCGAGAGTTCGAGGGGAGGCGCGTAGACCAGCTGAGCGGGGGGCAGAGGCAGAGGGTTGCCCTGGCCAGGGCCCTGGTCATAGACCCCCCAGTCCTACTACTAGACGAGCCCTTCGCACACCTAGACTACAAGCTGAAGAAGAGGCTGCTGAGGGAGCTTAGGAGGATACACAGGGAGTCCCAGGCGACAATAGTGTATGTGACCCACGACCAGGAGGAGGCTATGGAGGTCGCCGACAAGATAGTGATCATGAACGACGGCGTCATAGTCCAGGAGGGGGACCCAGACGAGGTATACGATAGGCCCGCTAACAGCTTCGTGGCCAGCTTCTACGGTGAAGCCAATATACTCAGGGGGGACGGCAAGACGATAGTGGTGAGGCCGGAGAGGGTCCACATAAACCCGCATGACGGTGAAGACTACAAGCTTGAGGGCGTGGTCGTGGACAGGGTGAATCTTGGCCCCCTGGTGAGGATCGAGGTGGAGACCGAGAAGGGCGTGATAGTAGCGCTGGTGCCGAGGAACGGGAGCACCCCGAGGCCGGGCGACAGGGTGGTTGTTGGGTGGCGTAGTAGCGAGGCCTGGGTGGTCCCATGGTGAAATCCCAGGGCTATGCTGCAATCCTCCCCCTCGCAGTGTTCCTTATAGTATTCTTCTACGTGCCCTTCGCGGTGCTGGCGGCGAGGAGCCTCCAACTACCAGGCGGGGGTGTGGGGCTCGACAATTACCTTGCAATATTCCGGGACCCCACATATGCTAGGGTGCTAGCGTTCAGCCTCGCTGTGGCGGCGGCTAACACTCTGGCAACGCTGGCCCTCGCCTACCCTGCCGCCCTCTACATCGCCTTCTACGCCCCCCGCAGGGAGGCGGCGATACTAACGGTCCTCATAATATCGCCGTTCTGGGTAGACCTCCTCCTCCGAGCCATAGCGTTGAAGACACTCCTCCAAGCACTCGGGGTTAGAGAGGGCCTCACGGCAATGCTCCTGGGAATGGTCTACGACTACCTGCCGATAATGTTCCTCCCAATCTACGCCGGCCTGGCGAAGGTGTCTAGGAGTATAGTTGAGGCGGCTAAGACGCTGGGTGCCGGCGAGCTGCAGGTGCTTAGGAGGGTAGTGCTGCCACTCAGCCTGCCCGGGGTGGCGGCGGGAGTCATACTAGTCTTCCTAATGAGCGTGACCGAGTTCGTCATACCAAGCCTACTCGGCGGGACCCGGGGCTTCACGGTTGGCAGCCTAATCTACCACACTTTCCTCTCCGGCGGCATGTGGGGTGTCGGAGCCGCACTGACCGTGCTCGTCACATTCGCCCTGGCGGTAGCGGCCGTGGTGGCTTCGAGGCGTGTGGAGGTGTTCCGCTAGCATGCTAGGCCTTCGAAGGGTTCTCCGCGGCTACACCTGGCTCCTCGTAGCGTTCACCTACCTCCCCATTGTTGTCGTGGCAATATTCTCGTTCAACGACTCGAGGTTTATCGGGGAATGGAGGGGGTTCACGCTAGACTGGTACCGCCTCCTAGCCGAGGACGCTCGGGCATGGAGGGCTCTAGTGAACAGCCTCCTGGTAGCGGTGGCTAGTAGTGCGGCCAGCATTGCTATAGCCTCCCCGGCCGCCCTGTGGGCTAGGGGGCGCCCCCTAAGGGTTGCAGACGCCCTCACATACCCTCCCATCGTCATACCCGAGATAGCCGAGGCCGTAAGCCTGCTAGTCATGCTCGTAGCCCTGGGCTTCCCCCTGGGCCCTGTGAGCGTCGTGGTGGGCCACACGGCGTTCAACGTTGCCTACGCATACCTCGCCCTGGCGCCTGTGGGCGAGAAGGGTAGGAGGCTGGCAGAGGCCGCCAGGACCCTCGGAGCCACACCCCTCCAGGCCTTCGCAAGGATAACGCTCCCTGTAGCACTCCCGGGCATAGTAGCCGCAGTCGCCCTAACATTCATGATGAGCTTCACAGACTTTACGAAGACCCTATTCACCACCGGGCCCGGGTTTGAGACCCTGCCCCTACTCGTGTGGAACCGTGCTAGGAGGCCGGGGCTTAACCCCTACACGAGCCACACGGCCCTCGCGGCCCTAGCGACCGTGCTCATAACAGCTAGCCTGATCGTCGCGGCCGTAGTGACGTGGTACGTGTATTCGAGGCCTAGCCGTGGCGGGCGGTGACGGGACCCTCTACAGGCTCGACTACCAGCTCGTCTAGCCTCACGAGCCTAAGGCAGCTTCGCCTCATAGCACACGGAGGCTGCCTCGGCCTGTCCCACGGGTCGAGCCGGTATGGTTGGCCGTGGAGGCTTGTGAACTCGACGAGATGCGACATCATTGCGACGAGGCTCTCAACCCTACCGTCTCCAGGGAGGACGCCCGGGGCAAGCAGGAGCGCGTATGACTCCCTCCTAGCAAGCCTCCTACGTATCTCGCTGTTAGGTATCCATATGCTGTGTCCGTCCCTCTGCCGAGGAATGCCGGCGTACCCCTCTATCCACGCGAGAGGCCTCTCCCTGTCACGTATGTTCTCCGGCACGCCAACGTCTACGGCAAGCACTCCTACCTCGCCGTTGGTGGAGTAGGCTACTATGTCGGCCGCCAACGCTATGACGGCGGCCCTGCCCGTGTAGCCGCTCCTGGAGCACCCGCTATTGTTAACCGCCAGCCTAACGGCGCCCGAGTAATAGTAGAGTGACTCGACTCCTTTAGCCCTCATGGCCGCCTGTAGTGTTTGCAGGGCCCCGCCCAGGCCCTGCTCCACAGCCTTGTATGCGAGGAGGCTGAGCCAGCCATCCCCGCCTATCCATGCTTGCAGCAGGCTGGCGGCAACGATGCATGAGGCTTCAACCAGCGTGGGGGTGAGCCTAGGACAGTAGTGGACCACCATAGACAGGGCCCTGGCCCCCCTCTCCTTAACCTCCCCCCACACGTCTCCATGGGAGAGGTAGCCTAGAAGGTCGGACCTACACGAGACGCCCCGGCCCGTGACTGCGTGGAGTGCCGCCTCGAGGCCGCCACAGTATGTGCGGAGCCGCTCGAAAACCTCTGAGGCCAGGGCCCATACACCCGCCTCGCCCAGTGGGGGTCGGGGTTTAACTGGGAAACCCTCCATGGACCCGCGCCCGTGGAGGGGTAACCTGGAATAGCCGGGTAGAATGCCACATGCTCGGGGGCCTGCGGATTGGAGAAGATACCGGGCAAGTGTAGCCTAGTACACCTGGTTATCGACGTATCCCCCAGCATGAGCGAGCAGGTTAAGAAGCAGGTGCTACAAGCGGACAAGATTGTTGAAGACGAGATATTCAACAGTATAGTGGGCGAGGCGTGCCACGGCGGCGTGGACAAGGTGTGCCTCGCCTACGCCAGCCTCGCGGCGATGCTAGAATACCTCCACCAGGCCAGGGACTTGTTGAGGAGGCCGAGCCTCCAGCGGCGCCTCTTCTCCGTCAGCCTCCTCGGCCTCCCGCCGGGGGACCCTAGGATACCAGCCGTTCCGCCCAAGCCTATAGTCAGTGTGGTAGACGACTACTCCGAGGCAAGGGGGAGGGCCGCTAGCCCCGTGGAGGCGGCGGCTAAGGCTCTAGGCTTGGACGCTGAATGGCTCCGAGACCTCTCCCGGAGCGAGGCACGCTACACAGACGGAGCCTGCGCGAGCCAGGGGTTGAGGGCGAGCCTCGAAGCAGCTGCAAGCGTCTGCTCTAGGCTCGGACGAGTGCTTGTCTTATGCTTCAGCGACTGCTGTGTGAACGACTTCGAAGGCCAGGCTGAGAGGGGTAGACTGGACCCTGCCGCGGCCGCTGAGGAGACTAGGGCCGCACTGGAGCAGGCGGCCGGGGAGGCGGGGGTCGAGTCGCTCAACGTTGTGGCACTACTCTACGGTAACCCGGCCCTGGTGGAGGTCGAGCAGGGTGTCTGCCCACTCCGGGCTGCTAGGATAGCCGACAGGCTGTCGGCGCTGGAGCTCCAGTTTAGGGAGGTGGCCGAGCAGCTGAGGGGTCATCCGGGCCTGGTGGCGGACAAGACGTGGGCTGGCATAGAGGTTGACGGGGTCCCCCTCAAGGGCTATGCTGTTAGGCGTGTTAGAAGCCCCGAGGCCCTGGCACACATACTCC
>CAYRZG010000032.1:1385-12211 GCA_964428695.1 uncultured Desulfurococcales archaeon | reverse complement strand
GCCCGCCGCTCCCAATCGCCCGAGGCCGCAGGGCGCTCACCCTGGGGCGGGCTGCGCGGTGTATAACGGCGTAGCCCGCATGGGGCCTCCACGGGCCCGGAGCATGGCAGGGGCCCGGCCGGGGGGCGGCGCGGCTCGGTAGAGTCCCCATGCCTCCGGGCGGGGCCTCCCTTGGGGCGGCGCGATCGAAAGCCTATTCTACAGGGTCGTCACCCAAACCCTTGCAGGTGTGATTGTTGCCCGGCTACAATAGGCGTGTTGACCTCCTGCGCGGCAGTCCAACCCGGCGTATTGACGAGGTCCGGGAGAGGCTGGCTCGTGAGGGCAGGGATGTTATACTCTTGTCTACTGGGCAGCCCGGGGTCCCTCCTCCGGCTTGGCTTAGGGGGTGGCTGGCTGAGAGGCTTCTTGAGGAGGGTATGGGGCTCTACTCCTATACTCCCAGTCAGGGTAGGCTAGGGCTCCGCGAGGCTATCGCCTCTGACCTGGCAGAGCTCGACGGGGTCGAGGTTGAGCCTGGCCAGGTTGTTGTCACGGCAGGCGGGCAGGAGGCAATGTATAGCGTCCTAAGGGTGGTCCTCGAGCCTGGGGACAAGGTTGTAGTCTTGGACCCGATGTACTTCGGCTACTGGCCCCTCCTCGAATACCTTGGGGCGGAGCCTGTTGTGGTCGAGACGGGGCCGGGGTTCGAGGTTGACCCCGACACTCTTGCTGGCGTGATAGTGGAGTCTAGGCCTAAGGCTGTCATACTGGTCGACCCCGACAACCCTACCGGGAGGGTTCTAGGGGTGGAAGCGGTTAGGGCTGCAGCCGAGGCAGCCGTGGAGGCTGACGCCTGGCTTATAGTGGACGAGGCGTATAGGACCCTCGTCTACGAGGGCGGGAGGGTCCCGGCCTACAGGTACGCTCCAGACAACACTATCGGCATCGGCACGTTCAGCAAGGATCCCGGCATCCCAGGGTGGAGGCTGGGCTACGTGTACGCCCCACGCTGGCTGGCGGAGAAGGTCAAGCTAGTATCGGAGGAGGTCGTCTACTGCCCGCCCAGCATCGCCCAGGAGATGGTCTCAGAGTACCTGTCCCGGAGGAGGCTTAGGAGAGAGTGGATGCTCCACCTCCAAAACGTGTACAGGGAGAGGAGGGACGCCCTCCTAGACTCGCTCTCAAAACTACTCCCAGAGGCGACGCCGTCGAAGCCCAGGGGAGGAATGTTCGCCCTAGTAGACCTAACACCCTACCTTGAAAGAGCGGGTATAGGCTCGGAGGAGTTGGCCGAGAGGCTACTGGTGGAAGAGTCCGTGGCAACAGTCCCGGGGACATTCTTCGGGAGGAGGAGCAGGGGGAGCCTAAGGATAAGCTTCGCCGCAGAGCCGCCTGAGAGGATAAGGGAGGGGGTGGAGAGGCTGGCCTCCCTCCTGGAGAGGCTCCAAGCATTATAGCCCAGCCTCCCCCGGCCCCTCCAGCGTTGGTGGAGAGGAGGATGCTGGACCCGACCCCGTACATAATGCTGTTCGTCGTGCTAGACCCTATCGGCATACTGCCATACTACCAGTCAATAGTAGCCCGGGTCCCCGAGGCCGAGAGGGGCAGGATACTGAAACGTGCCCTAGCCGCCGCGCTGGCAATGCTCCTAGCGTTCGCCCTGATAGGAGACGCGCTATTCCGCATACTAGGAGTTACCATGGCCGACTTTAGAATAGCGGCCGGCATACTACTGCTAATCTACGCTGTCGCAGCAATATTCGAGGTACAACTCTCAACGCCGGGAGAGCCTGGGAGCGTGGCGATATTCCCCCTGGCAACACCGCTCCTCGCGGGACCCGGGAGCATAACCACAGTCCTCTACATAAAATACGTCTACGGGCTCCCCACGGCGATATCAGCTACTATCGTGAACATACTCATAGCCTTCCCGATACTGGCCTCGAGCAGGCTCATACTACGCCTCCTCGGCAAGCACGGGGCGCTGTTCGTGGACAAGTTCATGAGCCTCATACTAGCCGGGTTCGCAGTCAGCATAGTAAGGGAGGGAGTCCAGGAGATAGTGGGGGGCTCAGTGGGTAGTCCCTAGAACACCCCATCCCCGGCGGGCACGGGTCGGTGCCTGCACGGCTCCTCACAGCCCACTAGCACCTATGGGCGCGGAGAGTATAATCCCATAGCCAGCCCAACGCTCCCCGGGTGCTACGTGTGGACCCCCTGCCAATACTCTTGGAGCTGGCCCGCATACCCACGGTCAGCGACCCGGCCAGGGGCAGGCTTGTAGACGAGTCCCAGGGCCGCATGGTCGCAGACGTACTGGCACGCTACGGTCTCGAGGCAGAGCTGCACGTCGACGGCGGGATACCGACGCTCCTTGCAGTCCGCGGCGAGGGGAGGCCCGTCACACTGTTCATGGCACACTTCGACGTAGTCCCGCCAGGCCCCGGGTGGACGAGGGACCCCTTCAACCCCACCGTCGAGGGAGACAGAGTCTACGCCCGGGGAGCGGCAGACGACAAGAGCAACGTGGCGGCCATAACAGCGGCCCTAGCAGGCTACGAGCCCGAGAAGGGAACTATAATCATAGCGTTCACCGGCGACGAGGAGATAGGAGGCTCCCACGGTGCAGGCTGGCTGGCAGGCTACCTTGAACGCCAGGGCATGCTCCCAGACTACCTGGTAAACGGGGACGGGAGCCTCTCCCGAGTCATAACCAGGAGGAGGAACGCCTTCACAGCCACAATCCAGGTCAAACGAGAGCCCGCCACAGCGTCGGGCAGGCTGTTGAAGGCCCGGTTCCAGTCGAGGCTCCAAAGGGAGACCATGCACTCAGCATACCTAGTCCCAGGGGTAGACACTCACGCCCTGGTAGCAGCCAGCCTATGGGCGAGAGACAGGGATACGAGGATAGCATCGCTCGACGGGGAATGGGTGAAGACAAACGTGGTCCCCCGCACGGCCAGCATAGAATATGTGGCCGAGGGACCCGGCAGTGTCGACTACGACGAGGCCCTCACAAGACTAGTCCACGCGATAGTACCGCTGTCGAGAGCCCCCATACCAGTGGAGAAGTATAGCGACTATGGAGTCACAGTAAACCCCAACATGTACAGCCTAGACGGCGAGACTCACACCCTAAAGCTTGACATCCGGGCTATGACGGGCGACAAGAGCCGGGTGGAAGCTGCACTCGAAAACATAGTAGAGGAGGCACTACCCGGGGCAAGGCTCAACGTCGCAGGAGGGAAGGGCTACCTCTACACTCCAGCCAGCGCGAGGCTAGTGAAACTGGCTGTGGAGGCAAACGAGACACTAGGCCTCCCAGGCAACCCCATAGAGGCGGGAGGAGCGAGCGACAGCAGGTACTTCAGCCCAAAGGGGGTAGAGGCCATAGACTACGGCCCCCTGGGAGGCAACATCCACGGCCCAGACGAGTGGGTGAGTGTAACCCACCTACGCCTGGCAGCCAAATTCTACAGGATGATAGCAGAACGGCTCCACTCGGAGTAACAGCCAACCCTTATAACGGACTCCGAAACATACCCCTCGAGCCGAGGGTGTATACACGTGAAGGTAGAGTACACTCAGCTCGGGGCAACGGGAATCAAGATCTCCAGGATAGGCCTGGGCGCCTGGCAGTTCAGCCAGTCCTGGGGTGTAACAGACTACGAGCAGGCCAAGAAGATCATAGAGAAAGCGATAGAGCTTGGCATCAACCTAATCGACACCGCCATAGTCTATGGCAGGGGCATGAGCGAGACATTCATAGGCAGGGCCCTCCGAGACCTGGGAGTGAAACGCGACGAGGTAGTAATAGCAACCAAGATACCCGGCGAGATGCTCTCCTACGACGACGTCTTCAGGGCGACAAGGAGGAGCCTGGAGAGGCTCCAGACGAGCTACATAGACCTAATGCAGGTACACTGGCCCCCCTGCTGGCATAACATACCAACATGCGAGTACATGAGAGCACTCGAGAGGCTGCTAGAGAAGGGCCTCATAGCCGCCATAGGATTAAGCGACTTCCCAGTCGAGCTCATAGAGTCGGCTAGAACCTGCCTAGCCAGGGCAGACGTAGAATCCATACAGGTAAGGTTCAACCTTGCAGAGCTAGACGCTGAGAAGGAGCACATACCCTACGCCGAGGAGAACGACATGACACTACTAGCATGGAGCCCGCTAGCCAAGGGGGCAGTGCTTGGAAAGTACACGCTAGAGGAGGCACAGCAGCTACAAGACGTGAGGAGCGGGGACCCGCTATTCCACCCGGAAAACTACAGGCAAGTGCTAGAACTAGCCGCCGAGGTGAAGAGGCTAGCCGAGAAGTACGGCAAGACACCAGCCCAGATAGCTCTAAACTGGCTAATATCATACAGTGACGTCATAGTCCCCATACCGGGGGCCAAGAAGCCGGAGCACGTGGAAGACAACGCGGGAGCCATGGGCTGGAGGCTAAGCAGCGACGACTGGATGATACTCTACGAGAAGGCCAGGAGCCTCAAGATAACCCGTGTAACATACTAGCAATAACACGCCCATGAGACAGTATATTCTGGATCCTAGCACACCGATTTATATCCAATAGATGGATATGTGTCAAACTGAGGTGTAAAAACACGTGAAGGCTAGGAAAGCCGCTTCCACGACAACAATAGCGGTAGCGGTAATAGTCATTATAATAATCGTGGGAGCAGCAGCATACTTCGCAACCAGGGGAGGCGGAGCAACAGAAACAACGACGGGAACCGAGACGGGAGCAGGCGCAACCACGACGGCACAGCAGGCGTACAAGATAAAGATACTCACCGGCAGCCCCAGCGGAACCTACTACCCGGTGGGAACAGCCTACGCAAAGCTACTCAACAAGTACAGCAATGGTAAGATCGACGCCACAGCACTCGAGGGTAGGGCAAGCGTTGCCAACATAAAGGACCTCTGCCAGGGCGCAGCCAACGCAGCCCTAGCGCAGAACGACATCTCCTACTACGCCTACCATGGCACCACTATACAGGCCTTCGAGGGCAACCCCCAGACCTGTATAAGGGCGCTAGCCGTACTATACCCTGAGACGATACAGATAGTCACCAGGGCGGACAGTGGAATAAACAGCATCTACGACCTAGCAGGCAAGAAGGTGGCAGTCGGAGCCGAGGGTAGCGGAACCTACTGGAACGCCAGGCAGATCCTAGAAGCGGCAGGCATATGGGATAAAATAATACCCGAGTACAAGAAGTTCAACGAGATAGTAGAAGACCTAAAGCTAGGCAACATTGACGCCGCATTCCTAACAGCGGGCATACCGACAAGCGCGGTAGAGCAGCTCGCAGTCGACATTAACATCAAGATAATCCCGGTGCCCACCGAGATATATCAGAAGCTCAAAGAGCAGTACCCATTCTACACTCAGGTAGTCATACCGGCAGGCACCTATAAGGGAGTAGACCAGGACGTCCAGACAGTGGCAGTCATGAGCATGCTACTAGTACACAAGGACGTGCCGAAGGACATAGCCTACCTAATGACAAAGATACTGTTCGAGCACGCGGACGAGATAAAGCAGGAAGTCCAGAAGAAGAGCGTCGAATACATAAGCCTAGACCACGCCCTCGACGGCCTAAGCATACCACTACACCCCGGAGCCTACCAGTACTACACCGAGAAGGGACTCCAGGTACCCGACGAGTTCAAGCCACCGGAGGGCTAGCCTAGAACAATCAAGCCCGCACCCTTCCCCGGGGTGACACCCCATTGTTTTTACCTCCACGCAAACCACTCTTAGCACTCACAGCCATAACTATAGTACTCCTAGCCTTCGCAGCAGCACACTCAAAAAGCGGAGCCACACCAGCTTCTACAGGCCTCGAGGGAAGGGAAACCCTACGCGTGTACTGTGACGGGGCCAACATTAGCGTGCCCACAGAGATGGTGAGGGAGATAGTACACTACTGGATACATAGCGTGGAAGGCACGCCAATCATAGAACACTACATTATCAGGAACGGGACCCTCATACTAGTCGAGGCAGAGGCGCAATCCTTCGGTGCAGGACACCCCTACAACTCCGAGGAAATCGGCGGCAACGAGACTAGATTCGAGAACGGCATGATAGTCTACACGGCATGGTACCCTATAGGGGACAGGCTCGAGATACTCGGCAACAAGGACTACAACGCCTCGATAACGATAGTTACAATCGACGGCGGTAGAGTAGTATGCGCGCCATTCGTGCATGCAATCATAGAAGTTGTTGAAGACGGGAGACCATGACTCAAATCAAATACAAGTATATAGAACCTTCCAGGCAATGTCAACGCTAGGTGTTTAGCATTGGAGGCGGCCAAGCTAACACCCTTCAGCGTAATACAGATGAGGGCAAGAAAGGGCAAGATAGCCTGGATAGTGTTCGGTCTAGCAATGTTCATGGCGTTCCTCGAAATATTCTACGTGATGAACTTCTACACGACGCTAGCCCAGTTCATCGAAGCCCTAGGATTCAGGGACCTAGCCATAAGCATTTCCAGAGGCCTCCACATCTCAAGCAAAACAATACTAGGCCTAGTAATGGCTAGCCTAGTCTCGATTGGCTTCCTAATATTCCCCGCCAAAAGACCGAGCCTGAAAGCGTCTGACGAGGAGCTAAGGGAATACTATAAGAAGTATGTTGAGAGAATACCGCTGTATGACTATGTGCTTGCAGCGCTAGCCTTCGCAGTATTCCTGTACCAGGCCTGGCTAGCGGCATACGTTGAGAGAAACGAGGGCGTGATCCCCGACAGTCAGGTGGGCATAGCTATACCTATAGCGGTCGTCGGAACCCTGCTCGCGTTCGAGCTCACGAGGAGAGCGGTGGGACCCTGGCTGGCCGCAGTCGCGGGGTTCTTCCTAGGCTACTACCTTTGGTATAATTGGTCAACGTCTCCACTCACCGCCGGCGAGATAGCGCAGAAGTGGGCCCAGGACATGTACTATTCCACCAGCGGCCTGTTCAACATACCATTCCAGGTCATGGCCGCCTACGTGTTCGCATTCCTATTCTTCGGAACATTCCTCGAGAGAATAGGCATTGGAGGCTACATAACGAGGCTCATGCTAGCACTGTTCGGCAAGAAGCCTGGAGGGCCGGCAAAAGTAGCAATCGTGTCCAGCGGCTTCATGGGCATGCTCAGCGGCAGTAGCGTGGCAAACGTATTCACCACAGGCGTCTTCACTATACCCCTAATGAAGAGGAGCGGGTTCCCCCCAGAGGTGGCTGGAGCCGTAGAGGCAAGCGCGAGCACTGGAGGACAGATAATGCCGCCCATAATGGGAGCGGCAGCATTCATCATGGCGAGCTTCATAGGCAGGCCCTACGGCGAGATCGTAATAGCAGCCTTCACTCCCGCCATAATCTACTTCCTAAGCCTCTACTACTTCGTAGACCTAGAGGCGAAGAGACTAGGCCTACGAGGCCTTAGCGAAGAAGAGCTCCCAGACCCAAGGCCCCTCTATAGGAAACTCTACCTTCTAGCACCGGTAGCCGTTATAACAGCCCTCCTAGTCCTAAGGCTCCCACCACAGCACAGCGTAGTGGCGAGCCTAAGCATAGCGCTCGTAGTAGCAATATGGGCGTCGAACAAGAGTCTAAACTGGAAGATAGCCTACACCCTAGCCCTCATCATACTAGCAGCGATATCCATGGCTGTCGGCATGAACAGGCTAGCCGCCATATACTTCACAGGGATCGCGTTCCTCCTCATAACCGCGGCGCTCATAGTCTGGAGGGACCACAGGGACGTTGCACTAATAATCTATGAGAGCATAGAGCAGGCGGTGAGGAATAGCATACCAGTATTCATGGCTGCCGCCCTTGCCGGAATAGTCCAGGGTAGTCTAACCCTAACCGGCCTAAGCACGACTCTGGGCGAGAAACTCATAGATATAGCGCACGGTAACATATACCTACTACTCCTCTTCGCCGGCCTCCTGAGCATACTGGTAGGCATGGGGGTGCCGACCACGGCAAACTATGTCATAACGAGCCTGCTAAGCGCATCAGCTATCGTGGCCGCCGCGACAAGCATACTCGGCCTACCAAAGGCTGCGGCGACGCTAGGAGCACACATGTTCGTATTCTACTATGGCATACTCGCCGACCTAACGCCGCCAGTAGCCCTAGCCGCATTCGCCGGGGCGACTGTTGCAAGGGCAGACTTCTGGAAGACAGCGGTAAACGCCACCAGGTTCGGGTTCACCAAGTATGTTCTACCCTTCGTCTTCGCAGTCAACCCTGCTATGCTAGTAATACCCGTGCTAGAAGGTGAAATGACTGTCCAACAGTATATCTGGAGCATAGTGACAATAGCTGCAGTGATAATAGCGGCTAGCGCGGGCTTCGCAGGCTACTTCGGCGGGCCGATAAGGAGCAGGGAGCTTAGAATACTCCTTGCAGTCATAGGCATACTAGCCGTGACTGGCAAACCGCTATTCGTGATAGCAGCATTCATAGCGTCAGCAGTAACCTACCTGCTAGCAAAGACCGGAAAAGCGTAGACTTCCAAACTCACGCCGGAGGGCCGCCAATGCGGTAGACCACCAGCCCCACCCCGCCCGGGGGTATGGGGAGGCCGCTAGACTCCGAGGCGGCCCCATGCCAACTCCATTATACTCCCCCAAACCGCAACCACCCGGGGGGCTAGGAGAGGGTTGGCGCTTCCAGGCATAGTGGTAAGGAATACCCTCGGGAGGAGGCTGGAAGTATTTGAGCCATTCGAGCCACCCAGGGTTAGGATGTATGTGTGTGGCCCGACACCCTACGATTACACTCACGTGGGCCATGCAAAAACGTTCGTAGCCTTCGATGGCATCAAGAGATATCTTAGATTGAGGGGCTACGACGTATTCCACATACAAAATATAACTGACATTGACGACAAGATAATCAATAAGGCTGCGGAAACAGGCCGCAGCTGGAGGGAGATAGCCGACTATTATACGAGAGACTACCTGGAACAACTAGAAGCCTTGAAGGTCAAGGTCGACGTTCACCCCAGGGTCACGGACCATATAAGAGAGATCATAGAATTCGTTCAGGCGCTCATAGACAAGGGATATGCTTACGTGGCCGAGAGTGGGAGCGTTTACTTCGAGGTAGACAAGTACCCGGACTATGGCAGGCTCAGCGGCAGACTCTCCCGGGACCAGTGGAGGCAGGAAGAGGAAGTCCTAAGCGAAAAGAGGAACCCATACGACTTCGCACTATGGAAGGCGGCCAAGCCAGGAGAGCCGAGCTGGGAGAGCCCCTGGGGGAGGGGAAGGCCGGGATGGCACATAGAGTGCAGTGTCATGAGCACACGCTACGCCGGCGGCAGACTTGACATCCACGGAGGCGCGACAGACCTCATATTTCCACACCACGAGAACGAGAGGGCTCAGAGCGAAGCATACCTGGGCTCATCCCCGTGGGTGAAATACTGGCTACACTCGGGCTACCTAACAATAGAAGGAGAGAAGATGAGCAAGAGCCTGGGCAACATAGTAGTTCTGAGAGACGCTATCAAAGAGTGGGGCGCGGGACCCCTAAGACTATGGCTCCTAAGCGGCCACTACCGGAGACAGCTTGACTACAGTGAGAGTAGCCTAAGGCAGGCCCAGAGGCTCTACGAGAGGCTCAGGGCAGTGGCGGAGGCCGTAGCCAGAAGGCTGAAGAAGCAGGAGCCAACACACTACCTAGACGACAGGGAGATAGGACTCCTAAGGCGTGTGGAACAGGTGAGGATGGAATGGCATAGGGAGATGAGCAACGACTTCAACTATGCTGGAGCCATACGCTGGGCCTGGGAGCTAACAAGCCTCTACTACAGGGAGATAGAAGCCGTGGAGAGCAAGGCAATACTACTGGCAGTATACAAGACGCTATACGACATGAACTCGGTATACGCCATAGCCGACGATATTCTAACGGAAGAAGTCCTCCCGCAAGCGGCGCCGGAGGCAGTAGAACCATACATAGACCTAATAGTGGAAGTGCGAAGACAGCTGAGGCAGAGGAAGATATACGACATTGCAGACGAGATTAGAAGCAGGCTCGCAGAGCTGGGAATACAGCTAATAGACAAGGGTGAAAAGACTGAATGGAGAAGAACCGGCTAATCGCGGTACACACACTCACCGGGCTGGCGGCAGTAGCGTGGCTAGCCTACGAGATAATAATGGCGGTGAAACTATGGGAGACATTCACTATCCGAGACTACGCCGCTTTAGCCGGGAAACTAGCCTATATAATTGGCCTCCTAGCTGCCACGCTACGATCCATTAGAGTCTTCGGAGCATATGCTGCGATAGTATCCCCCACGGCGGCTGCATCGGTTAGGGCTTGCATGGGGTGGCTATCATACACGCTATTCACCCTCATAACCCCGGTTGTAGGCTTGCTGGCCTCCCTGTTCCTCGCGAAAGAAGGGTGGAGGTATGCGAGATACACGTTGGCATCTAATCTACTAGCGGCCCTGCTGTACGGTATGACGCTTCACGGGACCCTCTACCAGGCCCCAGAATATCCTAGAATAGCAGAAATCATCCCCCTACCAGCCTTTCTAGCCCTCTCACTTACAATAGCATGGAAGGAGAAAAACTCCATAGCGTACCCGAGCCTAATACTACTGGCAATAGCCCCTCTTCCGGCCCTCATACTAGGCTAGAGTATGTGCTTTAACACGTCCCTAACGCTTAACATGCCTATCGGCGTGCCATTATCGTTTACTACCGGCAGGTGCCTCACGTTTGCCTCAACCATCTTGGCCACAGCTACTACAAGCGGGTCGTCCGGTTTTACGGTTATGACCTCCCTGCTCATAACATCTTCAACC
>CAYRZG010000032.1:0-1375 GCA_964428695.1 uncultured Desulfurococcales archaeon | reverse complement strand
AACCTTAGCCTCCAGCTGCCCCTTCACCACCGCCTCGGCTAGGTCTCGCTCAGTGAAAATCCCGACTAGACGACCCTCGCTAACAACGAGAACACTTCCCACGTTCTTATGCCTCATGAGCTTGGCAGCATCGATCACGCTTGCCGAAGGAGGAACAGTTATGGCACCGGGAGACATTACCTCCTTCACTAGCGTCACATCCAGCCACCCAATAGGGAAACCAGTATCTAAGTATATTAATTTTAACAAGCTTAGCCTTGAAAGCATCAAATAACATAAAACAGTGGATAATAATATAGGTTAGCGTGGTCTAGTTGTGGGCTATATTGCAGGAAACGGAAGCTTACTAGTAGCGTCTTTCACCTATATACAAGTGGTGTATAGCTAGCGGGTGTAGCATGTGCCACGGAGTAAGCATGGACCTACCGCCTGAGCCGGAGCCAAGTGAGGAGCAGCTGGGCAGCATAGACTGTCTAGCATGCCACGCCTACAGCGGGGGAGGCCCACACTTCAAGAGGCCCAACCTATCCCCCGACCTCTACGACGCAGATGAAACATCCGACGTTCACATGGCCAGAGGCCTCAGCTGCATAGACTGCCACAAGGCGGTAGACCACACATTCCCCACCAAGTCAACAGACACGTGGAACAGAGAAGAAGGCCACATCCCCCAGTGCACCGACTGCCACGGCCAAGACTCACACGGCGGTCTAAAGGGATGGATACTCAACACGTTCCACGACAGGGTCGCATGCCAAGTATGCCACATACCATACATAGCACACGGAGAATACCCCACAGACATGTATAGGAACTGGACCCACCCAGAATTCGTAGCTGAAGCCGCAAAGTACGAGCCACAACTCGACCTAAGGAAAATGGTGGAACCAGTATACGCCTGGTACAACGGGACACGCAAAGCATACCTCTACCCCGCAAAGATAGAACTAGAAAACGGGAAAATCACATACCTGGCACCCCTAGGCTCCAAAGACGACCACAAAGCCAAGATATACCATACAAGCTATACTACGCAATAGTCCCATACAGCACGGTAAACAAGACCCTCGTCCCAATCAAAGTAGGAATAGTATTCGCAGCAGGCAACATAACAAAAGCAGTACAAGCAGGAGCCCAAGCAGCAGGCCTAACATGGACCGGAGACTGGGTAATCCTAGAAAGATACATGCAAGTAAACCACGGAGTTCAACAAGCAGAAAACACACTCTCATGCCTCAACTGCCACGGCCCAACAGTGAGAAGAATGCCATGGCCACAACTAGGATACGGCCACTACCCAGAAATAGTATTCATAACCATAACAGTAACAACAACGTTGGTATTCGTCTACATAGTATGGCTTCTATATATTAAA
>CAYRZG010000031.1:0-12293 GCA_964428695.1 uncultured Desulfurococcales archaeon | reverse complement strand
AGTATCTTAGACTTGTACTCGTCCGCCTTCTTGATAAGCTCCTCCTCATTATACTCCTGTGCCTCCACTGGCTTTTCAGCCAATCCATACATCACCTTTCGGCCCGGGGGACACGCGCCTCGCCCGGGTATGGGCTCATTGGGCGCCGGCTGGGCGGTCATGTGGTTTGGGGCTTATATTCGTATTCGCTATGCTTCCTCCGGCTTCTCGGCGAACTCGTAGCCTCCGGTGAAGAACTGGAGTATCCTAGCGTAGAGGCTTTTGAGGCTCTCCTCGTCGTGGACCGAGACGGGTAGTATCTCTCCTATGAACCCGGAGCTTCTAACCGCATAGGCTAGGTTCAATGCTAGACCCTCAGTTATAGAGTCCAGCCCCCTGGCCCTGGCGTACTCGCTGACCATGTTCTCCAGGAACCCCTCCTCCCCTAGGCGGGGCAGTATCTCCTCCACCACAGCCTTCGAGAGCAGGTCCGACTTGCTTACAACGTTCAACTGGGGGAGACGTAACCTAACGAACACGCTGGACGCCAGTGTCAGTGCGGACACTATAGATAGGGGGTCCTCGAAGAACGGTGCGTCCATGAGGAAAACGGACATGGATGGGTCGTCTTCTATTATGGTTGAGAGGCTCGCGGCCCCGCTAATCCTGTAGGCGAAGACCTCCATCTGCCCAGGTGTGTCGAGTAGGACAATGTCCGCGTTATACTCCTCTATCCTACGCCTAATGTCCGTGGAGAAGTTTATTATCGAGGCAACAGCCGCAACCAGCGCACCATTAGGGCCCAGGCCCTCGGCTAGGAAGTCGTCTATTCTAACAAAGTCCCTCACGTCAACGTGGGGGTCGTAGGGCGTTTTCTCCACTGCAGGGTCAAGGTTGACTAGCAGAGCGGAGCCCCCACGCTCCTCTATCAGCTCGCCTAGGGCGGCGGCTAGGGTGCTCTTCCCGCTACCCGCTGGTCCCAGGAGCACCACGAACCTATACACTACTGTGCACCCCGCGAAGTGTGTGTTGAGGAGGCCGGGAGTGACCCGCCCCGTGCACACGTAGCCCCGGGACTCGGGCTCGATTCGCACGGGACCGGGGTACTCCGAGGAGACCCCGATTCGGCGGGGTTATAATAGTTGCGGGCGGCTCCCCAGGGGCGGAAGGTGTACTTCATCCCCCCGGGAGCCGGGTCCGCGCTGGAACGCTCGGTCACTGCCGCCCCATACACTCCTCCGTGGGGCCTACTTCCTAGTAACCTCTTCCTCCACGCGCTTCATAGTCTTCAGCGTCTTCCAGAGGGTCGGCTGTATCCAGAGTATCCAGGCCGGCACGTTCTTGATGAAATCGTAGGCCTCCTCCCACCCGTCTAGGCCTAGCTTCGCCGCAAGCTCTTCCAGTGTCATGTCCGTCTTGATGTACCGCTGAAGGATGCTCAGTACCTCCTCGTTTATCTCGATCACCTTCTCTCCAGCCTTGACCCTGAACACTCCCTCACTCGACAACCGTATTCCACCCGGGGAGACCAGGGTCTCGGCGTCTGCGCCATATAACCGTTAGGGGCTGGTGGGGCCGCCGGGATTTGAACCCGGGACCACCAGCGATCCGGGCGCCCCCCTCTCGGGGGTGGGGATGCGCTCCCCAGGCTGGCATCCTAGCCAGGCTAGACGACGGCCCCACCCAAGCTCTCCGTTAGATAGATGCGACTGGCCGCTAGGGGTTTAATGCTTAACCTCTCCTGGAGGTGGTCTGACATGCGGTCAGGGTATACCATATCTATGGTGATGTGAGTCTATCATTTTGGTAGACTTTTAGTGTTGTGATGGTATACTTTTAGGCTACAGTTTATAGGGGGTCTGGTGGGTATACTGGGGGATTCCCCCTTTTAGTGAATACTACCGGCCACTCATGGAATAGGCTTGCCACCGGGCGGGGGGAGTAGAGTGGGATCACCTATCAGGGAAGGTGTAGGAGCTATCCTCTTCGTCTGCGCAAACTGTGGCAGAATCTACCTAAAATACATGATTGGAGACGGCAGGATAGAGAACAAGGCAAAGTACGGTGGGGTCCCGTCCCCTAAAAGAGCCCTCAGCGGCTACGATAACCTCGTGTGCGACACGTGCAACAGGAAGCTACACCTGTTCCCAGTGAAGATTAAGATAATGTCTATCCGGAGGTTCAACAGGCTGTTTAGGATAGTAGCCGACAACACCGGGAGGGAGTTCCTAACGCTGAGAGAATCTCCGAGCCTAGTGAAGAGTATAATGGAGGCGTCACACACTGTTACAGACGTAGGGGCTGGAGTAGCGTCTGGACTTGTTGGGGAAGCACAGAGTGTTGGCGAGGCCTAGCAGCACGCCATGCTGGAGACTTCTCGTTTTATCTCCTCGAACACGATCCTATCACATGTTCTCTTATACTCTGCCAGTAGAAGTCTTAAACTCCCGCCTGGAGGGGCTCCCGTGAGCCTCACTACAAGGGCCGAGGCTATTCTGTTAACACTACCGCACCCGTCGCGGGCTGAGTCGTAGTCAACGATTACGGCGGTAGCACTTCTAATTATGACGTGCCTCCAGGGCCTGGCAAGTTCTCTGTGAAGTATTCCTGCGGCGTCGAGGGCTCTCGCCGCCTCAAGGGAGGCTGCGACGGTCTCGGATTCTATTCTCGCCTCACCCAGGAGGGTGCCCTCTACATACTCCATCACTATGACTTCGTCCCCCCACCATAGGGGTCTCGGGGCGGCTCCGGCCCGGAACGCTCTAGCCAGGTAGGCCGCCTCCCTCTGCAGGCTCTCGGCCTTCGAGTCGCGCCTCCTAACCTTGACCGCGACGGGCCCCAGCCCCCTGGACCAGGCTAGGAGTATCACGGCCGCATGGCCTTTCCCCACGACTATGGGTGTGCCGCGGGAGTCCAGGCAATAGCCGTCAACCGGCGCCTCTCCAAGCTCGGCTAGAACCCTAGAACATGTGGCGTCGGGTCGGGGGTAGCATGAGGCGCTGGCTACTATCTCTGGGCCCGCGAGGCTAAGGCAGCCTGCAGCCATGGAGGGGTGGGAATGCACGCCTCCGACACCTCCTCCTGGCAGCGTTTCACCTCAACCCTGCACTCCCCCGCCCTCAGGGAGGGCCGGGCTATCGTCTCCGCCCATCTCTTCGCCGCCTGCGCCGCGCTTGTTATCTTCCTCCTCCTAAGCCCCGCGAGGCGGCCTGTACTAGACACCCACACCCCGCCGGTGTCCGAGAGCCTCTTCTCCAGAAACCTTAGGACTCTCTCCAGCGACTCCCAGGGTGCGGGACCCTCCACGTACTCGATCGGCGGTAGCTCCAACTCTTCCAATGCGGCCTCCACGGCGACTATCCGGGACTCGTCGGTGTGGAAGCTGGTAGCGTAGACCCTAAACCCTCTAACCCTAAGCTCCTGGGCTAGACTCTGCGCGAGCCTCGACGCCTTCCCCCACAGGTTCTCGGGCGGCTCCCTGTGGAACTCGCCCCTACACTCGACCCTGACAAGCCCAGCTGGGGGAGGCTCGAGCCTCGCCCGGGGAGTGTAGGCGTGGAAGTACCATTTGCCGGGAGCGTCTAGGTAGAGGCGGGAGGCTAGGATGAATGTCGCGAGCGACCTTAGGCTGACAGCTGCCGCCGCGTTCCTAGCCGGGTCTACCGGGTCTACCACTATTAGGGGGGAATCCCTATACCTCCTTTCGAGTATTCTTCGGTCCCCCACGCCCTCCGGGTCCACGTATACTGGAGGCCTCCAGCCTGCCGCCTCCTCTAGGAGCCTTCTAAAGCCGCCGTAGGCTATTACGAGGAGCTCTGCAAGGTAGCCGCTGAACCCCTTCACCCTAGTCTCTGCCCCGTAGACTCCTATCCCCTTGAGGAATGATTTTAGGAGCCTAACATCGTCCCTCAGGCAGTCGTCGAGCCTAGACATGACGTAGCGTGTATGGAAGGGTGTCCTCTCCACACCCAGGCCCCGCCTCCTAGGCTTATCCACCCACACGGCCGGGACTATGTCAGCCTCCAAGCCCATAAGCTCCACTGTAACGTAGGGGTGCTGGCTATACTTCTCCACTATGGGGAAGCGTCTTGAGACGCACGATCTCACAAGCCTGGCGCCCGTATTTGTGACCCACTCGTCTCCCGCCCTGAATAGTACGAAGACGTCTACCTCCCACTTGTCGGAGAGCAGCGTGCCCTTGGCGAAGCTGCCGACAGGCTCTATCCTATATTCGGGCTCGGGTGGCAGACACTCTCCTAGAGTAGACTCTATGCTCCGGTATAGGCTTGATAGTATCCTCAACTGTACCGGCGTGGGCCTTATCTTCTCGAGCACTAGTTCTTCCACGCTACTCCTGGCCGGGCATGTCACCCTAGCTTAACCTCCCAGAGAGTCTCGTATATCGGCCCCCTCCTGGTTAGGGTGCTCTTCTTGAGCCTAACGCTTGAAACCCTCATGGCGCCGAACTCGTAGTCCGCGTACTCCTCTATTATCCGTATTAGGGCGGGCAGGTTCCGGGACCCCTTAATCCTTGCCAGTGTTATGTGGGGGACGAACCTCTCCCTCTGAGGCTGGAATCCCAGCCTGCGGAGGCCAGCCTCTATCTCATCGTGGAGGCTTGCAAGCTCCTCGGAGCCCTCGGAGACGCCGACCCAGACCACCCTGGGCCTCGCCGTGGAGGGGAATGCGCCGAGCCCCTTCAATACTATCTGGAATCCCGGCCTCTTAATGTTTGAGAGTACACCCTCTATTATCTCCTCGACCCTGTGTCGCTCGACCTCGCCTATGAAGCGGAGGGTTAGGTGTATATTCTGCGTCTCCACGGGCTTCATAGGCACCCCGGTCGCTACTAGCGCCTCCTTCACCCTCTCCAACCTGGACAGTAGCAGCGGGTCCTCAACGTCTATCGCTATGAATACTCTCAGCCTGTCCAACCAGGGACCCCGGGGGTGGCCGTGTGCGGTGGAATCCCATATATCCCTCTAGACTCTACTAGCCGGCCAAGGCCCCGGAAGTGGTGAAGGTCATAGTAGCCGTTACGGGGATGCCCGGTAGCGGCAAGTCCCTGGTAGCCCGTGTCCTCGCGGAGGCTCTGGGAGCCGAATACTATAGTATGGGGGACGCTGTTAGAAGGGAGGTTGAGAGGCGGGGCCTCCCTCTGACGGTCGAGAACGTTGAGTATGTGGCTACAATGTTGAGGCGCGAGCATGGCAGGGCGGCTGTCGCCAAGCTCCTCCTACCCGACATCGAGAACGCGGGCACGGAGTACGTAGTAGTCGACGGGCTTAGGAGCGTTGACGAGGCGGGCGTGCTGGCCTCGGCCGGGAGGGTCTGCATAGTAGCCGTGCACGCCAGCCCGAAGGTTAGGCTCGAGAGGCTAATGCGCCGCGGCAGGGTTGACGACATTAGGGGAGCCCGAGACCTAGCTCTAAGGGATAGGAAGAACCTAGAGTATGGCATAGGGGAGGCTATAGCTCTGGCAGACTTCATGATAGTGAACGAGGGGAGTATTGAAGAGGCCCGGAGGCAAGCCCTCATAGTGGCGAGGCGGATAGCGGATGGCAAGGGTAAGAGTTGTTGTGGAGGCAGACTCGAGGCCTACGGAGGACCCGGAGAGGGTTAAGCAGGCGATACTCAACATTATAGACCCGGACGAGGTTATAGTCGAGGGAGGCGACTATAAGAGGGTCATAGCCGTATCTTACAGGATTGAGAGTCTCGAGAAGCTTAGGAGGCTGCTACGTGTCGAGCGCATACTAGACGCCGCCCGGGGAGCCATGAGGAAGGGCCTGGACAACCAGCGTGGAGTACTAGAGTTCTACCTGCACAAGCAGGCCCTGTACAATGGGAGGCTAAGCTTCGTCTCGGGCGACTTCGAGTCCCCCCTAGGGGCGGTGAGGGTCACCATAGAACACCCGCAGCCTAGGAAGGTGTTGGACTGGCTTGCCCCGCCAACGGTTAGGGGTAGGCCCCTATTCGAGGTCGAGAACCCGCCCTAGCCCTGGCTAGGGGCTAGTGGGACTCGGAGCCTCATACCATCCCATGACAGTATGGTTCTAGGGTGTAGGAGTCTAGCCTCTTGCTCTAATCGCCTAGCGTCGACCCCCCTATACCTTGGGCTCACATGTACTAGTACTAGCGTCTCTACACCCGCCTCAGCCGCTATCCCAGCGGCGTGGGTCGAGGTGGAATGCCTCCTCTCTATAGCCTCCTCCTCCATGGAGTGGTCGTATGTGGAGTCGTGTAGGAGGACCCTAGCCCCCCTGCTAGCCTCCAATACCGTGGTGCAGGGCGCCGTGTCGCCCGTGTACACTATAGTGTGGGAGCCTCCGCCGGAGAGTAGGTCGCCCGGCTCCAGGATTCTACCCTCCACCTCCACCCTCTCGCCTCTTAGGAGCCTGGCAATCCACGGCCCCGGGGGTAGTCTGAGGCTCGCGAGCCTCTCCATGTTTATTCTAGGCCGGAGCTCGACTCGCACACGGTAGCCTAGCGAGTGTGGAGTGTGGCACACGGGGAACCAGTCTAGCCTCACAATGTCGCCGCCCTTCTCGAGGAGAACCAGGCTTCCCGAGCCCGAGACTATGATGTAGTCGACCGGGAACCCGAGCCGGGACCCGGTGGCCTCTAGGGCGTCCAGTGCGAACTCTATGGCCGGCCTGGGCCCTATTATGGTGAGCTTCCTCCTCCTCTTGGAGACAGCCATGGATTGGAGTAGTCCTGCGAGCCCGTTCACGTGGTCTCCATGCTCGTGTGTGAGGACTACGTAGTCCAGGGACTCGGGCGACCTGCCGGCGAGTCTAAGCCTGGACTGTACGCCCTCGCCGGCGTCCAAGAGGATTGTTAGCCCGTTCCAGGTCTCTACTAGTATTGCTGGCGTGCCACGCTCCGGGGTAGGCATGACCCCGCCGGATCCCAGGACGGTAACGTTAACGTATGGAGGCATGGCTAACCTACCTTCCTGGCCACGACCACCTCCCTAGTGAGGCTACCGTGGACGTGCATGTGGTATCTCCCCCTAACCTCCAGGCCCGCCTCCACGGCTAGCCTCCACGGCTGCTTCGAGGCGGGGCCGGCGTATACGACGTGGCCTCCGGGCTTTAGGGTCCTCCTAGCCTCATCGAGGAAGAGCGCTACTAGCTCCTCATACCTCCTCTTGGCCGTGGTAGTAGACCTCCCGTAGGGCGGGTCCGTGGCTATGGCGTCTACACTCTCGTCTCTCACGGGGATTGCGGCGGCGTCGGCCTTGGCCACCAGGCTCCTCCCGTAGACCCCGTAGTGTTCAAGGTTAACCCTGGAGCCCCTGACCATCTCCTCGGCAATGTCGCTACACACGCACACGCTGGCCCCGGCAAGGCATGCTTCCAGCACGAACCCCCCCGTGCCGCAGAAGGGGTCTAGGAACACGCCTCCCGGAGGTAGCCTGGAGAGGTTCACGAACACCCTGGATAGCTGGGGGCTTAGGGGTCCCGGCTTGAAGAACGGCCTCCTCCCGGGCCTCCGCTCATTGAACCCTCGAGTGTCGAGCCTGGCCAGCGGGACCCCGATTAGGGTCACTCCCTCCGATACAAATACCCTGAGGGGCGTACCTCCCCGGGCCTTGTAGGCTCCCAGCATTCTACTGTCAACGTGGCAGGAGTATGCTTTGAACTTCCTAAACTCGACTCTAACCTCGCCCAGCGTCTTCGAAGCCTCCTCTACGGCCTCCACTACCTTGTCCTCGTCTGCCTCCACGATTTTTAGGAGAATGCCGGCCTCTCGAACCCAGCCTGCCCTGGCAACTATAGCCTCGGGGTCCCCAGCGTCCTCGACTAGGGCGGCTCCCTCGAAGCTGTAGACTATCCTCCCCCCGTAGATTTCTAGTAGGGCCTCTAGCTCGGCAAGCGGCATTACTGGGTGCTCGCCGCTTAGGAGGAAGTAGTAGAGCCTGCCCTTACCCTCCAACTGCCTCAGCCACCACCGGTGCGACGTCGACATATTCTACCATGGGATCGCCCACCGGGGGGAGAGTGTTGGCGGCGTAGACCCTTTCCACGCCGGCCTTCCTCAGCTTCTCAACAGCGCCGCCCACCATGAGGGCGTGGGCCACCATGACCCTAATGCTGCGGGCACCCTGCTCTAGTAGCATGGACGCCGCCTTCGCCACCGTGCCCCCCGTGCTTATGATGTCGTCCACTATCACAACGTCCCTCCCCTTTGCAGGGATCTCCTTAGGCTCAACCACTATCTCGCCCGTAACCCTGTCCCTCCTCTTGACAAGGTAGTCGTAGTCTGCTCCAATCGCCCCGGCTAGCCTCCTAGCCCTGTCGAGGGCTCCGATGTCCGGGGCTAGGACTAGCACGTCTCCGGAGAGGCCTATCTTGGACGCCATGTACTCGTATGGTGACAGGCTGGCGGCCTCTCCGGGGAAGGCCCTTAGACTCTCCTGCTTATGAACCTCCACCGTGTAGAGCCTCGAATACCCTGCAGCCGCCAGGGCCTTGAGGACCACTGACACGCTGACAGGCTCTCCAGGGAGGAAGCGCCTGTCCTGCCTGGCGTATGCTAGGTATGGCGCTACAAGCTCGACGCTAGAGGCTCCAGCGCCTAGTGCGGCGTCGGCTAGGAGCATTGCCTCGACTAGGGAGGAGTCCTGGGGCGGGGAGAGAGTTTGAACTACGACCACCCTCTCTCCCTCGAGGCTCTCGTCGAGCCTAACGTAGCGTTCGCCGTCGGGGAACACCTTGTGCTGGGCCTCGACCAGCCTAGCCCCCAGGCTCCCGGCCAGCGACTCGGCGAACCCCCTGCTGGCCCTGCTAGGGCCGGCTACGATGATCAACTCCATCCCCACCACAGGCTGGGCGGCTGGAAGCAAATAACCTTCCCAGCCACAGTCGAGTATAGGGTCCCCGGGATTGACTGGAACAGTAAAGCTGAGGGTGGCCGCGGTAGGCTACGCTACCGTGGAGTCGCTGCCACTATTCCACTACATGCCGGGATCCACGGTCGCCAGGGTAGTGGTGGGGGGCCTGGAGGCGCCGATAGTGGAGTGTGAGGCCTTCGAAATATGCCGCTATGCCCGGGGTGAGGAGGCCCTACAGCTCCACGAGGTCCCCCTAGACGAGATCATATACAGGGCCCGCCGCTGGGGTGTAGACTCTATAGTCTTCGAGGGCCCCGAACCGCTCGTCGAGCTTGAGAGGGTTGGAGTAGAGAGGGTCGTGGAGGAGGCTAGGAGTAGAGGGTTGAGGGTAGGCCTTAGAACCTTCGGCCTCTCCGACCCCCCGCCGGGCCTCTTCGACTTCATACTATTCGACTATGTTGCGAAGTATGCTGGCAGCCTCCGCCTGGCAATCGAGGAGGTAGACGCCCTGGAAAGGCTCGCCTCAGACAGCGGGACATGGCTGGAGGTGGCAGTCTACCTTAGGGAGGTGGAGTCCTACGAGGACCTCTCACCCGTGATAAGGGCTGTGAGGGAGAGAAAGCCGCCTCTACACGTTTTCGTCGAACACCATAAGGGCGGCGCCACCATTACAAGGCTCCGCGAGGATCTGCGGGGCAGGCTACCCTACTATTACATCCACAACAAGCCCTACGAGTACCTTGACACGTACTGTCCGAAATGCGGCTCCCCCCTAATAGTGAGGGACGAGGGCATGCTCAAAGTCTCAGAGGTGGGCGACGACGGCTCCTGCTGGAAGTGCGGCTACAAGGTAAGCCTCATAGGGCCCGCTAGGAGGAAGACTCCTAGGAGAGTACTACTACTAGCCAAGGGTGGTACAGCATGGTATCCGCCACGAAGCCTAGGGGGTCCCGGCTGAGGCTTGAGAAGCCATACATGAGGCCGGCAATGCTGTGGGAGCCCGTGCCCGACAAGCCCGGCTGGGTCAAGTGCAACCTCTGCGAGAGGAGGTGCATCATAGCGCCGGGCAGGTATGGGGCCTGCGGCGTTAGGAAGAACATAGACGGCAAGCTCTACACTCTTGTATACGGGCTCCTAACCGCCATGAACATAGACCCGATCGAGAAGAAGCCTCTCTACCACTTCTACCCGGGGAGCAGGGTCCTCAGCATATCGACGGTGGGATGCAACTTCTTCTGCAAGTTCTGCCAGAACTGGGTTATAAGCCAGAGCAGGCTGGAGAAGGGCCTCTACGGGGTCTTCCGCACGCCGGAGGAGGTCGTGGAGGCTGCCAAGCGGTATGAGGCCGACGGTATATCCTACACCTACAATGAGCCCACGATATTCTTCGAGTTCATGTATGATACCGCGAGGCTCGCGAAGAAAGAGGGCCTGTTCAACACTATGGTGACGAACGGCTACGCAACCCCCGAGGCGGTGGACATGCTGGGACCCTACATGGACGCTGCCACAGTAGACTTCAAGGGCGGGGGCAGCAAGGAGTTCTACAAGAAGTACGTTGGAGTACTAGACCCGGAGAAGATATTCAACACGATACTCGCCATGAAGGATAAGGGCTGGTTCATCGAGATAACAAACCTGGTAGTCCCGAGAGTGGGTGACAGGGAGGAGGATGTTAGGAGGCTGGCCAGGTGGATAGTGGAAAACCTGGGACCCGAGACCCCCTTCCACCTCCTCAGGTTCCACCCGGACTATAAGATGATGGACTTCCCACCCACACCGGTCGAGACCCTGGAGAGGCTGGCGAAGATAGCCATGGAGGAGGGCCTCAAACACGTGTACATAGGAAACGTTGTAGGCCACCCGCTAGAGCACACCTACTGCCCCAAGTGCGGCTACAGGGTGATAGAGAGGATAGGCTTCACCATAGTATCATGGAGGCTCGGCGAGGGGAACACCTGCCCCAAGTGCGGGTACAGGCTGAACATTAGAGGCGAGTACAGGGGGTCCCGGGGCCCCTTCTTCATATCGCTAATATAGCCTCGGTCACACCGGCCAGGGCTACCCATATAACCTCTCGATGCTAAGAGGCCCCGGGCGACAGCCCCGGATTGCATAGGAGGAGAGGGGTGTAGAGGCTTGAAGTTCTGCCCCAAGTGTGGCGGCATTATGGTCCCCGTACGCAAGGATGGCAAGATAGTCTTGAAGTGCCAGAAGTGCGGCTACGAGATGCCTGCCACCGAGGAGGACCTGAAAAAGTACAGGGTTAGGAGTAAGGGTGGCGAGAAGGTGTTGACAACCAAGGTTATCAGCAAGGTGGAGCGGACTGGCATGAGCAAGGAGGAGCTGGAGCAGGCGAAGGAGGAGTTCTACGAGCTAGTCTTAGACCAGCTCGGAGAGTATGGAGAGTAGCCTACCCCCTGTTCAACGGGGGCGGTAGGAGGCCTCCAAGCTCCTCAATCTCCTTGGCCGCCTCCTCAAGGTCTTTGTGCGTGTCAATGCTCCTCCAATAATATGGTGGCGTCTCATACTTCACCACGCCGAGCCTGCCCTCGTCGGCGAGTTCGGGGAACGTGGTCTTCTCGACGTCGCCCCTCTCCGGCAGCTTGTCTACTATCGCCGGCGTCAGAGCGTATACTCCAGCGTTAATCCAATAGTCTCTCAGTATCGGCTTCTCTGTGAACCCCCGTATCAGTTTAGCCTCGTCGTCTATGTTGAGTATTCCGTATGGGCTCCTTAGTGGGACCGCGGCTATGGCTGCCGCGACATCGCCCTTTTTAGCCCTGTCGACAAGGGGTCTCGGGTCAATGTTTGTTATAATGTCGCCGTTGGTGACTATTACGACCTCATTCTTCCTCAGTATGTGGGAGGCGTTCCTAAGAGCCCCACCCGTCCCCAGCGGCTCGTCCTCGATAACATACGTTATCGACACGCCATACTTGGAGCCGCTACCCAGCGCCTCAATGATCTTCTCCTTCAGGTAGCCTGCGAGCACGACTACCTCGTCGACCCCATAGTATTTGAGCCACTCCAGCTGGTATTCTATCACAGACTTCCTGCCAACCTTAACCAGGGGCTTGGGGACCTCGAGGGTTAGCGGCCTCAGCCTCTTACCATAGCCGCCCGCTAGAATCATGGCCACTGCCACATGTTTCACCCGCCGGTATAGCGTGGGCTTCCAGAATATTAATCCTGGGCCTCCCCGTTTGAAGGGGCAGCGGGCAGGGTAGGTATTTGCACGTGGAATAGGCCAGCGTATTACCCCGGCCCGGCGCGGCTACCTCGGTGGATATGGATGCCCACTTATACTGTCCGCGAGATAGACGACAACTTCTACCTCCTACGCGTCGGCGACAAGTATACCAAGTACTTCGAGGGGCTATGGGAGATACCCGAGGGAATAACCTACAACGCCTACCTGCTAAAGACGGGGGAGGGTGCAATACTCTTCGACGGCTGGAAGGCCACGTTCGCA
>CAYRZG010000030.1:1346-12722 GCA_964428695.1 uncultured Desulfurococcales archaeon | reverse complement strand
CAGGCCCTTAGGAGTACCGCGCCCCAGCCGCCTGGAGGATGGGCTACTATGTTAACCATCCAGTTGGCGTGGACCCCGTAGACTAGTAGCACTCCAGGCGGCCCCCGGAGCCTCTCAACAATCCTGCCACGCTTGTGCATGCTGGCCCTCGAAGCCGGGTCCCAGGGGCCATAGTAGGCTTCAGTCTCAACTATAATACACTCCCTAACTCCGCCCCTGTCAACCCTGAGGATCTGGCCTAGGAGGTCCACGGCAACTATAGCCGGGTCGCGCTCGTAAAACTCTCTAGGTAGCACGGGCCTCAACAGCCTCAACCCAGGCCCACACCACGCTGGAGTCGAGCGTCAAATACGAGCCCCCCCAGCACTGGAAGAGTCAAACTATAACTGGAGCGGGGCTACCTACATGATATTCGGCGCCTGCCTCCGAGGGCTGGGGGGCCTGTGGGCCTAGCCTGTATTGTGTTATACTGTTAATTCTGCCTGGGACCCTCTCTCGGGAGGGTGTAGGGTTTGGGAGAAGGTAGGCTCGGCAAGTGGACCTGCGTCTATTGTGGCGACACTGTTATTGAGGGTCAGAGGTTTTTCTTCATCCCAGGTAAAGGGTTCGCGCATGTAGAGTGCGTGTATGAGAGGTTGAAGAGCCTCGACCGCGACACTGTAGCACTTATGGACGTGAACGAGGTGTTAGCCTACGCTATTGTTAGGTTGAAGGAGGCGGCTAGGATAGCCGAGTCAGAAGATGTTAAGGGGGAGATAGACTCGGCTAGGAAGAAGATTGAAGGCCTCGCCGCCAGGCTAGAGAAGCTGCTGGCGGACAAGCACGGCCTCTAGGAGGAGGCTCAAATCCTCCCCCACACAATTCCCACACGCGGTGTCTAGGTTGCCCTGGTTCCATGGTAGGGGGCTACTGGTTAGACTATCCTCTAGGGACGCTAGTGTGGAAGAAGTCCGTGTCGACTCTAGGGTTTATGGTAGCCTGCTTGGAGGCAGGGGGCTTGCCGGGCTGGTATGGGCTTGGCTTGCAGGATACCCTTCCCGGGACCCTCCAAGCCCTCTAGACCCGGAGAACCCCCTGGTCGTGGCGCCGGGAGGGCTTGTTGGAAGCCCGTTGTCGACGGCTAGCAAGACTGCAGTGGTTGCTAGGAGTCCTCTCACCGGCTTCCTGGGCAGGAGCATGGTGGGTGCTAGGCTTGCCTGGGATCTTCGCAGGCTGGGGTACGACTTCCTAGCCATAGTAGGGGGGCTAGACGAGCCCGGAATACTCGTGGTAGACGATGAAGGTGTCAGGGTTGAGAGTGCGGGAGACCTTTGGGGGGCTAGGATAGGGGAAGTTAGGAGAAGGCTACAGGAACGCTACAAGGGCTACAGCGACATGATAATCGGGCCTGCAGGCGAAAACCTGTCACGCATAGCAATGATAGACGCTAACGGCAGGCAGGCCGGCAGGACAGGGCTAGGCGCCGTCATGGGGTCTAAGAGGTTGAAGGCTATACTGGTGAAGGGCAGGGGGGCCAGCCCGAGGCCTGCAGACCCCGTAGCGGCCCTTAGGCTCGCGGCACGCCTTAACAAGGAGACTAGGGAGCACAAGGCCAGCGTGGCCCTAGTAGAATACGGGACCCCAGCGATGGTCAACTATACGGGGAGGCTCCACGGTGTGCTCCCTAGCCTCAACTGGAAGAGGAGCACCCTATCCTGGTGCCGGGACCCGGAGAGGGCGCTGGAAGAGCTAGCCCACTTCGCCCCGGAGAAGAGGGTGTCCAGGAACCCCTGCCCTGGATGCGGAAGGCCGTGCAGCCAGGTGCTCGAAGCCAACGGTGGCCACGTTGACGGGCCCGAGTACGAGACGGTGTACGCACTAGGCACTGACATTGGAGTGTGCGATATTGACGCAATAGCCAGGCTCAACCTTCTCGCCGACGAGCTAGGGTTTGATACGATAAGCGCAGGTGCAACTATAGCCTGGGCCATACACGCGGGGGAAGAGGGCCTCTTAGAAGGAGCCCCCAGGTGGGGAGACTGGGAGGCCGTAGCCAGGCTCCTAGAGGACATGGCATACCGTAGGGGGAGGCTTGGAAGCCTGCTCGCCGACGGGACCCGGGCGGCTGTCGAAAGGCTAGGCAAGGGTGGCGAGCTGGCACTCCACGTTAAAGGCCTCGAGCCTCCAGCCTACGATGCTAGAGGCCTCAAGGGCATGGCTCTAGGCTACGCCGTGTCGAGCAGGGGGGCAGACCACCTTACCAGCGGGGCCTACGCTGTAGAGCTTACCGGAAAGCTCTGGAAGTACAGTGGGGTCGACAGGCTATCCTACGAGGGGAAGGGGAGGCTTGTCGCCGAGATGGAGGACCTCATGGCATACTTCGACAATACCGGCATATGCAAGTTTTCCAGGTACACCCTAACACCGGAGAAGGTCGCCCCACTCTGGGAGGCCGTTACAGGCATACCGCTAGACGCCGAGGGCCTCCTAGAGGCTGGTGCAAGGACTGTGGAGTTGGAGAGGCTCCTCAACCTCTGGATGGGCCTCGACCCTGCCAGGGACGACGACCTACCGGAGAGGCTCAAGAGAGAGCCTATAAGCGACGGTCCCAGCAAGGGTGAAGTAGTGGACCCCGACAAGTTCAAGGCTATGAGGGATGAATACTATCGGGTCAGGGGCTGGCAGGGGGGAATACCGGGAGTAGAGGCTCGGGAGAGGCTCGTGGAGATGCTCGGCCTCATAACTTATGCTGGGCGGCAGTAGTGTTTTCCAGCCCTCTCCCCGGTTATCTTCCCGTCTGCAACGTCGGCCTCCACCCTTGCCGGGTCCCTCCTGCAGGGGTCACCGTATCCTCCGCCGCCGGGCGTGTTAATGTAGACCGCATCCCCCTCTCCAAGCTCTACGGTGGCCTTGCACGGTAGGGGCTCGACGGTTCCGTCAGCCCTTACAATATAGTGGCTTGCCGTCTCGGCCGGCATGCCTCCCTCTAGGCCCCAGGGCCTCCTCCTGCACCTCTCAGCAACTACCGTTAGCGTTGCCCTACCGGAGCGTAGGCGGAAGGCCCTCGTTATGCCCAGGCCTCCCCTATACCTGCCGGGTCCCTCGCTGTCGACCCTCAACTCGTAGGCTTCGAAGAGGACTGGGTATTCGACCTCCATCCTCTCTATGGGCGTGTTCAGCGTGTTAGTCATGTTAGTGTGCACCCCGTCGACACCATCCTTGCCCGGCCTGCCGCCGCTACCGCAGCCTATAGTCTCGTAGAAGGCCCACCGGGACCCGTCGGGGGTGTAGCCTCCTATCATAACATTGGTCATGGACCCGCATGACGCGGCCGGGACCCGGCCCGGCAGGAGCTTCGCCAGGGCGGCGAAGACGACATCTGCTATCCTCTGGCTAGTCTCAGTGTTACCCCCAGCCACGGGTGCCGGGGGGACAGGGTTTACCATCGTGGCCTTTGGCGCCCTAACCTCCACCCGCCTGAAGAAGCCGTGGTTGACCGGCATCTCCGGGTCTATGATTGACTTGAGGGCGAAGGTTGTAGCGGCGACTGTTACGCCGTAGACTGCGTTTAGCGGCTCCTCTACCTGCTTGTGTGTGCCGGTATAGTCTACTGTTATCCTACCATCCCGGGAGGATACCTGCAGCTTCACCCTAATCGGTGCGTCCTCGTTGGAGAGTTCAATGTAGTCTACTGCCTCCGCCTCGCCGTCTACTCCCAGCTCCTCTATCCTCCTCTTAGTGTATCTCTCCGTGTAGTCGAGCGTCTCCCTCCAAGCCTCCATGAGAGCCTTTGCACCGTAGCGTTGTGCTAGCTCGATTATCCTCTTCTCGCCAACGTTTAGTGCGGCTATCTGGGCTTTCAGGTCGCCGCGCAAATAGTGGGGTGTTCTAACATTGGCTTCAAGGAGCCTTACTATGTCCCAGCGTATCCTACCCCTCTCGGCCAGCTTGACTGGGGGTATTACGATGCCCTCCTGGAGTAGCTCCCTCGCACCTCCAATGCTCCCTGGGACCATTCCTCCCACGTCTACGTGGTGTGCCTTGTTTGCGACTATTGCAACCATCTCCCCATTATAGTATACTGGCTTGAGGAGTGTTATGTCGTTGAGGTGGGTCCCGCTAATGTAGGGGTCGTTAACCACTATAATGTCTCCCGGCTCTAGGCTCTCGCCCTGCCTTTCAAGGTAGCGTAGCGTGTTCTCGACGCCAACAGCCATGCTTCCAATGTGTACTGGTATGTGCTCAGCCTGTGCCACAAGCTCCCCCCATGGGGCTAGGACCGCGCACGTGTGGTCGAGCCTATCCTTAATGTTGGGGCTGTAGGCGGTGTTCCTTAGGACAACTCCCATCTCCTCGCTGGCGTAGATTGCAGCGTTACGTATAACCTCCACTGTCAGCCTGTCGACCATCACCTACCACCCCCAACCTGTATGCGGACCTCTCCAAGCCCTCCCACTACGGCCTTGGAGCCGGGTGGGAGGACTAGGGTGGAGTCTGGATACTCTACTATAGCGGGGCCCTCGATTTGGGCCCCTTCGGGGAGCCTGTTATAGTCGTAGACGGGGGTTTCCAGCCAGGAGCCGTTGAAGTAGACACTCCTAGCCGACACTGGCTCCACCCTCTCCCCGGCCGGGCGTGGGGCGTGGAGGCGTGGCTTGTCCACAATCCCCCAAGCCTCCACCCTCGCCACTACAATCTCGACCGGCTCCTCTGGGCTTGAGAAGCCGTATCGGGCCTCGTGGGCCCTGTGGAAGTCTTCAACTAGCCTCTCCAGGCTGCCGTTCCAGGGTACCCGGAGTGTGTACGCCTGCCCCCAGTATTTCGCGTCTACCAGCCTCTTCATAACCCTACGGTCTCTCGGGACCCCCTCCCTGTCTAGGAGCCTGTGGGCCTCCTCCTCCAGCCTCTCGAATATCGCCTCCAGCTTCTCCTCGTCTAGCCTGTCGACTCTCTCCACCACGGCCTCGTGGAGGTCGTGCCTATAGTCGGCTGTTATTAGGCCTAGGGCGCTGAAAACCCCGGGCATCGGCGGGACTACAACCTCTGGGACCCCCACCTCTCCCGCAAGCTCTACGGCGTGGAGGGGTCCTGCCCCGCCGAAGGCGAACATGGAGAACTCTCTTGGGTCATGGCCCCTCTCAATGCTGACCAGGCGGAGCGCTCTACCCATCACAGTGTTGGCCAGCTTTATGATAGCCCATGCGGCCTCTTCCACGCTCATGCCTAAGGGGTCTGCGATCTTCTCCCTAATCGCCTTCTCCGCTAGGCTCCTGTCCAACTTCATAGTCCCTCCTGCTATAGTCTCGGGGAGCCTGCCAAGGACCAGGTTAGCGTCGGTTACAGTGGGGTCCTCGCCACCCCTACCATAGCATGCCGGGCCTGGGTCTGCCCCGGCGCTTATCGGCCCAACGCGTAGGCCTCCTCCAGGGTCAATCCAAGCTATCGTGCCGCCCCCAGCGCTTACCTCTGCAAGGTCTATGTGTGGGAATCGGACCGGGTAGCCGCTACCCCTTATCAGCCTGCCCATGTGTACCTTCCCGCCAACCTCGTATAGGTCTACAACCTCCGGCTCTCCGCCTATTATGCTTGAAGCCTTGGCAGTCGTGCCTCCCATGTCGAAGCCTAGCGCCTTCCCAATCCCTAGAAGGCGGGAGAAGTATGCCACCGCCACGGCTCCAGCGCTGGGGCCACTCTCTATGAAGGCGGCAGGCCTCTCCAAGGCCTCCTCGGGTCCCGCCACTCCCCCGCTACTCTGCATTATGAGGAGTGCGCCTCGGAACCCCCTAGACTCCAGCTCCCTCTTCAACTCTCCAATATACTCGCCTAGCATTGGTTTGAGGAGTGCGTTCACCACCGCCGTGCTAGTCCTCTCATACTCCATGGGCTGAGGGTCAACCTTGTGGCTCAAAACGACTATCGAGCCAGGGCAAGCCTCGGCTACAACTCTTCCCGCCTCGACCTCGTGGGCAGGGTTACGATAGCTGTGGAGGAAGCTTACAACGAAAACCCTTACACCCTCGCCGCAGAGTCTTTCAGCCTCCTCCCTAACACGCTCCACGTCCAGCGGTTCTAGCTCCTCGCCTCCCGGCCCGATCCTGCCTGCAACGCCTATCCTCCAACGCCTGGGTATTAGGGGCTTGGGCTTCTCGAAGTAGGGGTCGTAGAGGCTTGGCCTGTTCTGCCTCCCAATCTCTATAACGTCCCTAAACCCCTTGTTGGTGAACAGGGCTGCCTTCGGCGGCTCCAGGCCGACCTGGCCGAGGAACATGTTTGTGCCAATAGTAGTAGCGTGTACGAAGACTTCAACATTGGAAAGGTCTACTCCTACACGTTCAAGGCCACGCATTATCCCGACGACAGGCCTCCTTGGAGTGGTAGACTCCTTGTGTACTAGCACAGCCCCCGTAGAAGGGTTGAAGACGACTATGTCGGTGAACGTTCCTCCAACGTCTACTCCAACCCTCAAGCCCACCATAGGCCCACGCCGGCCTTCAACACGCTGGCTCCAAGTATTAACTATTCAGCATAATCATGCAAGTACATGGGCCCCCGGCTCGGTTGGAACGTGAGAGCCCACAGCCCCCCGCTTGGGGCTCGCTCCCGCGGTTCCTCCCCACAGCCGGGGACCCGGGTTTGAAGAGTGTGATTCAACGGGCGTTAAAGTGTGGCAATCAACTAGAGGCGTTCAACAATTTATCCCCCAGCCGGCCCTGTTGTGGCCAGGTGAACCTGTTGCTTAGGTCTGGCGTCTCCCGGACCCTTGCCGTCGGGATAATAGTTGTCCTCGTAATTGTGGCGGCGGCAGGCTACCTTATAGCAGGCCGTGGAGGCGGAGGCACGACTACTACTCCAACAGTCACCAGCGGGGCCGAGGGTAAAAAGATACACGTTCTAGTACTCTTCGACGTTGGAGGCAAGGGAGACCTGAGCTTCAACGACATGGCAGTCCTCGGCGCGGAGAGGGCTAAGAAGGAGCTTGGAGTCGAGGTCAGCTACCAGACCCCGGCGAGCGTAGACGCTATGGAATCGCTCCTTAGGAGCGTGAGCCAGAGCGGCAAATACGATCTCATTATAGGAGTGGGATTCCTCTGGCTAGACCCGATGACTAAGGTGGCCCCAGACTTCCCCCAGCAGAAGTACGCTCTCATAGACGCTGCCCCCCAGGAGCCCATACCTAACCTTGCCGCATACGTGTTTAGAGAGCAGGAGGTCGCAAGCCTCGTGGGCATACTCGCAGCCGACATTGCCAAGAACATTGGAAGCCCCAAGGTGGGCGCCGTCGCCGGCATGGATATCCCGCCTCTGTGGAGGTTCGACATAGGATACCTCTACGGAGTCCAATATTATAACAAGGAGACCGGTAGCAACATAGGCTACGCTTGGACCTATACTGGAAGATTCGACGACCCCCAGCTTGGAAAGCAGGTGGCAGAGCAGATGATCGCCCAGGACGTGAGAGTACTCTACGGCCTGGCCGGCCTAACACACCTTGGCATGTTCGACGCTGTTAGGGACGCGAATGAGAGGGGCATACTAGCCTTCGCCATAGGCCAGGACGCCAGCCAGGAGTGGTACGACCCCTACCATATCATACTAAGCGGCCTCAAGAGGGTGGACGTTGCAGTATACGATGCCATTAAGAGTGTCGTCGAAGGCAACTTCACGGGAGGCATACACAGCCTCGGCCTGAAAGAGGGCGCCCTAGGCATAAGCGACGAGGAGATAATCAAGTACTTCGCAGAGATAGCGTACGAGCAGGGCAAGCTTCCCAAGGGCCTAACACCCGACGACGTGGTCAGGATTGTAATGGAGAATAGGAAGAAGTACATCAGCGACGAGGCGTGGAACCTCGTGGAGAAACTCAAAAACGACATAATAAGCGGCAAGATCAGGTTCAAGACTCCGACAACACACGACGAGTATGATGAGATAAAGAACCAGCTACTCCAGGGCAACCTGCAGGCGGCGCTAGAGCAGGGTTAGAGGGGTAGGTTGTGGAGGACTGCCCGGTAGTAGTGGAGGCCAGGAACATAGTGAAAGTGTACCCCGACGGCGTCAAAGCCCTGGACGGCGTCTCTATTTCTTTCAACTCGGGCGAGGTACACGCAGTCCTCGGCGAGAACGGTGCTGGTAAGACGACGCTCATGAGGATAATCTACGGTGAAATCCGCCCGACGAGGGGCCAGCTCCTAGTCTGCGGCAGGCCCGCCAGGTTCCATGGTACTATAGATGCTATTAGGAGCGGTATAGCCATGGTATATCAGCACCCGCGCATGGTCCCAACACTCACAGTATGGGATAACATGAGGCTATACTTCCACAGTGCGGGCGTAGAGGAGAGCGAGGCGGTCGAGAGGCTGAAGGAGGCATCCAACATTACAGGCTTCCATGTGCCGCTAGACGAGCTCGCCGGGAATCTACCTCTCGGGACCCTCCAGCGGGCCGAGATACTGAGGAGCATAGCTGCAGGCGCCAGGATGCTGATACTAGACGAGCCAACCACTAACCTCACCCCCTCGGAGGTTGAGGGCCTGTTTAGGGCTCTCCGGAGGCTTAGAGACCTGGGAATAGCCGTCGCCTACATAACTCACAGGCTCCGTGAAGTGGAGGAGATAGCCGATACCGTGACAGTGTTGAGGAGGGGGAGGGTTGCCGCTTCGAGACTAGACCCTAGGAGGACTGGCGCCGCAGAGCTGGCGAGGCTCATGGTTGGAGAGCTGCCAAAGCCGCCAGCACGCGAGCCCCCGAGGCCCGGCAGGATCCTCCTGGAAATGAGGAGGGTGAAGGCGAGGGGTAGGGTCGAGGTCTACGTTGAAGAGTTGACTGTCAGGGAGGGTGAGATAGTAGGGATAGCAGGCGTTGAGGGGAACGGGCAGGACGAGATAGTAGCCCTGGCACTAGGCCTCCTAGAGCCGGAGGAGGGCGAGGTACGCCTGGCCGGGACCCCTCCCAGGAAGCCTATAGACTACTACCGGGCTGGGGGAGCCTACGTTCCAGGCGACAGGGGCAAGGCGCTCCTACACGGCTTCAGCGTGGCGGAGAACATAGCATTCCTACTATACGCAGACAAGGGCCCGGCACTCCTCACTCCATCAAGGCTTCTAGAAGACTATAGGAGGATAGCCGCCGAGTACCGGGTTAGAGCTGAGAGCCCATGGGCACTGGTGGATAGTCTAAGCGGCGGCAACCAGCAGAAGCTCCTAGTCGGGACCCAGCTGGCAAAGGAGCCTAGACTTCTAATAGCGGTGAACCCGACCAGGGGCCTCGACGTGGCGACCACTGCCTATGTTAGGAGCCTAATTTACCGGATTTCGAGGAGTGGGGCTGGAGTACTTCTTGTTAGCAGCGATCTTGACGAGATACTAGAGTTGAGCGACAGGATCATAGTCGTGTCCAAGGGTAGGGTGACCGGCATGCTACGCCCCGAGGAGGCGACGCCGGAGAGGCTGGGGGTGCTAATGGGTGGAGGCTAGCAGTCTAGCCCGACGCATCCTGGGAGAACTACTACTGGTGGCCACGAGTATTGCGATAGGCCTAGCTATAGGAGGTATTGTTGCACTACTCTACGGTGCCCCTCCAGGAGATGTGCTAGCCTCACTCTTCACCAGCTACAGGCTATACCCGGACATGGTAGTAGAGTATGCGGCCGTGCTAACCCTAACCGGCCTAGCATTCGCCATACCGCTCCACGCGGGACTCTTCAACATCGGGGGAGAGGGAGCCCTATACGCTGGAGCCCTAACATTCCTAGTCGTAGCACTACACACTGGAAGCCTACCTCTAGCACTCCTAGCCGCCGGAGCTGCGGGGGCGGCGTTGCTAGCCCTGGCTGGAGTGCTACGAGTCTACCTTGGCGTCAACGAGGTCCTCTCAACAATAATGTTAAACTGGGTAGTCTACTGGATACTCCTCTACATAGTCATAGTATACCTGGCCGACCCCGTGAACCCTCAGAGGACACTCCGGGTCCCCGAGTCGGCCAGGCTCCCAAGGCTGCCATTAGCAGGGGGAGTCCCGTCAACCATAGTATTTTCGGCAATACTCGCCGTGGCCTCCTTTGCAGTGTTACGCATGAGCAGGTGGGGCCTGCTACTACGAGCCTCGGGGGCAAACCCGCATGCGTCAACTGAGAGGGGGGTCCCGGTGAGAGCGTATCAGGTTGCCTCAATGGCCGCCGCAGGCCTTCTGGCAGGCCTGGCTGGAGGGATACACATTGCAGGCTACAGCCTCTCAATCGACGTGCTCGGAGGCACGGTTAGAAACTATGGCTACACGGGTATAGGAGTAGCGCTGGCCGGGAGGAATGATCCGTTAGGCATACTCGTGGCAGCCTTCTTCTTCAGCCTCCTAGCGGCAGGTAGCCAGAGCGTCGAACCAGTATACGGGATACCCAAGGAGCTGGCCGACGTGGTCGCCGGCGTTATAGTGGTGGCGCTTGCCGCCCCGGAGGCGATCCGCCTCCTAGCAAGGAAGGCTAGGGTGGGGTGATAGTAGTGGATCCGGCTGCCTTCACAGTAATAACGTTGGCGGCCACTGTACCCATAGCCCTCACCGCCCTAGGCGAGGTGCTAGCGGAGAGGAGCGGCGTGGTCAACATTGGCTTGGAGGGCATACTCCTCTTCTCCGCCTGGGCTGGAGCCTACACGGCGCTAACCACCGGCTCCTGGACCCTCGCACTCCTGGCCGGAACGGGAATGGGTGCGGTGCTCGGCCTCCTACACGCTGTCATAGCCGTCTACCTTAGAGGAGACCAGATAATAGCAGGAGTAGGCCTAAACATGGTGGCGGCAGGCGCAACGATACTCCTAACATACGCCGCCTGGGGCAACTATGGCAACAGCCCGCCCATCCCCGAGGAGGCCAGGCCCCCCGCCGTCACCGTGGCCGGCCTAAGGCTAAGCGTAATGGTGCCCGCAACCTTCCTCATTGGCGTGATCCTATGGTACCTTCTAGACAAGACTAGGATAGGACTCACCATAAGAGCTGTGGGAGACGACCCCAAGAGCGCCGACGCTCTAGGCATAAGCGTGGAGCGCGTGAGGCTAGCCGCAACAATACTAGGAGCGGCCCTTGCAGGGCTGGCTGGAGCATACATGAGCGTAGACTATCAGGGGGGCTTCGCCAAGCTCATGAGCGCTGGCAGGGGGTTCATAGCCCTGGCAGACGTTGCATTCAGCGGCTGGAACCCGCTGGGAGCACTCCTAGGAGCACTAGTATTCGGCGCGAGCGACGCTGCCGCAAGATACTATAGTATAACCACGCAGGCTACCGCAAACAGCTACCTATTCAACACGATACCATACATAGTGACACTACTCGCCGTAGCAGTAACGGCTAGAAGGGCTAAAATGCCCCAAGCCCTGGGAAGGCCATACAAGAGGGAGTAGCCCCCCGCCG
>CAYRZG010000030.1:0-1246 GCA_964428695.1 uncultured Desulfurococcales archaeon | reverse complement strand
CCCGCCGGTCACGGCCGCGGCGGAATATCCCATAGGGATTTGAAACTCCAACACTACCTGGCTCCTCTACAATAAAATTTTCCAAAGATAGTAAGTCGTGGGAGAAGGGTTTGCTATCATCACTTGTTCGGCTCAACTATAACCCGGAAGGAGTCTGGCTGTAGGGCTCTCTGGAATGCTTGGGGAGCCTCTTCTAGCGGGTACCTTGCCGTTACTGGCACGTGTATCTTGCCCTGCTCTAGTAGTCTAAGCGCGGCCTGGAACTCCCTGTGGGTCCCGCACCTCGTCCCTACCAGTCGGACTTCCTTGACTACTGCTAGTGTCTGGGGTATCTCCGCTGTTCCTCCAGGGGTGCTCTTCAAGTGTACTATCCCCCTGGGGCGGGCTAGGGCTACTGCTGCCTTGGCCCCCTCGTTGGAGCCTGTCGCCTCTACTACCATGTCGTAGCCTAGGCCTGCGAATCCCTCAGCCTTGCCTATTTCGAGCGCCTCCTCGAACGTTGCGACCCGGAAGCCTCTTTCACGGAATAGCTGGGCTTTCCTACTGGAGGGCCTCGCCACAACTACGACGCGTGCTCCCAGGAGTCGGAGTACCTGGGCTGAAAGGTATGCCATGAACCCCGTGCCTAGGACTGCCACCAGCGAGTCTGGCCTCGGAGGGTGCTGGGTGAAAGCGTTCAAAACCGCAGCCAGGGGCTCGGCGGCAAAGGCGACCTCGTGTGGGAGGCTGTGCCTGTGGAGGGCCCATGCTGGAGCAGCCATTAGCTCGGCCATGCCGCCCGGATAGTCTATGCCGAGGGTCTTCTTGTAGGGACAGTGGGTGTAGAGTCCAGCCCTGCAAGCCTCGCACCTAAGACATGCGAAGTTGATCTCGGAAACCACACGCTCTCCCACAAGGTCCCGGGGACCCTCGACTACCACGCCGGAAACCTCATGGCCGGGCACTAGAGGCTTGACGAAAAGCGGGTAGCTCCCACGGTAGAACGCCTTATCAGTACCACATACACCGACAGCCCTAGGCTCCACTAGAACCCAGCCCTTGCGAGGATCCAAGTCGAACCAGCCGACCCTAACGTCCCCAGGACCGTAGAGTAGAGCCGCCCGAACCCTAGGCAAGACAGCCCACACCGTGCTCCACGAATCGGGCATCTTGGAGAAAAAGGAGGCTTCCACACTGCAGGGAAGATTATATATAGTATTAACTCCACACACTGTATACTGCGTGTATACTGCGCACGAGTGTCCAG
>CAYRZG010000029.1:0-12738 GCA_964428695.1 uncultured Desulfurococcales archaeon | reverse complement strand
TGGGTATCCCTCCACCCCGTCTATAGTTCCGGTCGCCTCACCCATATTGCCTCCCACTCTCCTCCCACTAGGACGGGGTGGGTTCTTGGTAGAACACCCCCTACCCAGGAGGGTTCTCATAGGAGAACCCGTCGAGGAGGCCCTGCCCAGGCTCCTCGAAGACCTTGGCGTCAGGAGGGTCCTCATAGTCTCAGACAGGATAGTCTCCAGCCTCTCTAAGACTATAAGGCTTGTTAGGAGGCTCGAGGAGGCAGGTTTTACGGTGGGGGTATACTCCAGGGTCCCCTCGGAGCCCGCCGTGGACGTGGCAGACAGGATAGCGGAGGCGGCGGGGAGCCTAAGGGCTGAGGTCATAGTAGCGATAGGCGGGGGGAGCGTAATAGACGCGGCCAAGGCGGGCCTAGTACGCTACCTAGCCCCCCATGTCAAGATCGAGGACATCGCCCCCTTCAACAGGCTGGGTGTTGAGAGGTCCAAAGCACTACTCGTAGCTGCCCCCACCACCTCCGGCACGGGGAGCGACGCCAGCCACGGGATAGTGGTCACAGTATACAAGGATGGTGTGAGGGAGAAGGTAGCCGTCGGAAGCCCAGAGGTAGTACCATACGCTACGATCCTAGACCCTGACTACCCGCTGGAGGCGCCTCCACGGCTTAGGGGCGCCGTCGGCATGGACGCCCTGAGCCATGCCCTAGAGGCTCTGGTGGCATCGCAGGCAACCCCCCTAACAGACGCCCTGGCAGTGGGTGCGGCCAGGATTCTATTCCGCCACCTCCCCGGCGCTGTTGGAGGCGACAGGGAGTCGGCGGAGATGGTTCACGTGGCCGCGACCATGGCTGGAATGGCCTTCACGGGCGCGGGCCTCGGCCTGGCACATGCGCTCGCACACCCTCTAGGGGCGAGGCTCGGGACTCACCACGGCCTAACCGTGGGAATCATACTCCCGGCCGTCCTCAGGCTGTATGAGAGGGTTGAGGGGACCGGCGAGAAGCTCGCCGTGTTGAAGAGGGTTCTCGAGGCGGTCGACGGCCTCCCGGAGAGCAGTACGCTAGCAGGCCATGTGGAGAGGCTGCAGGAGGAGATAGGGTTCCCCCGCACATTCCGCGAGGCCGGGGTAGACGAGGGCCTCTACATGGAGGCGGCGAGGCAGGCGGCCGAGGAGGCGCTCCACGACCCGGATATAGCCTTCTCCCCAATAGTCCCGTCTCCGGGCGAGATGTACGAGCTGCTAGTCGGCCTCTACGGGGGGTGAGGGGTGCCCAGGTTCCCGAGCAGGGAGTGGGCGGAGGAGTACTGTAGGGTTCTAGCCTCGAGCGAGGGCTACAGGAGGGCGGCGAGGGGCTGGAAGTGGCCCATACTCTTCAAGGTGAAGACGGCTGAGGGGGTGAAGGGCTTCATACTATACCTGGAGGACGGCGACTGTAAGGGGGTTGAATGGTTCGAGGACGCAGGCGAGGCCGACGCACCCTTCATACTATCGGCGACGCTCGAGGACTGGCTCGACGTCATAAGCGGGAGGGTGAACCCCCTCACGGCGATCATGAGGAGGAAGCTAGTCCTCGAGAAGGGCGAATACTCGAAGATACTACGATACCCGATAGCGGCGCTAGAGATGGTTAGGGCCGCCCAGACTGTGGGCGTTTGAAGGGTAGCGTGCACAGGCCTGCTAGGGGGCAGGTGGAGCAGTCGCAGCCTGGGCTGGGACCCTGTATTTTCGCGAGCCCGCTCCCCGCCAAGCCAGCGGCGTATAGCCGGAGCCTCTCCACGGGCATCCCCAGCCTCCTGGCCGCGTGTTCGAGCGTCGGCTCCTCCCTGAGGGCCCTCAGTATCTCAGTGATGCTAGGCAATCCTGGACACCACCATGTAGGTTGCGCCGGCGAAGATTATCGCCACGAGTATAGAGTATAGGGCGTATAGGCCCACGAGCTTCCAGCTCTTCACGATACTCCTCATGGCCGCCAGGGTGGCTATGCAGGGGAAGTAGAGGCTTATCAGCACGAGGAATGCGATGGCCTGCGCCTGCGTTAGGCCCAGGGCTGCTATGGCCTCTTCGACGCTCTGCTCCCCGTAGCCCTCGGCTATCGCTATCGCTGTTAGGACTCCCTCCTTGGCCACGAGCCCGTCGAGTAGGGCTATGCCTAGTATCTCGTCGCGGTCCTCGCCGACGCCTATGACTCTGGTGATGTCTCCGATGTGCTCTCCAATCATCCAGCCGAAGCTGTCCTCCACGTTCTCCACCGGGCCGTTGGGACCGTAGTTTAGCAGCGCCCAGGTTACGATCGCTAGCACGAACAGTATGGTTCCAGCCTTCCTTATGAAGTGTAGCAGGTTGTCTCTAACCTGCCACCATATGACCTTCCAGTGGGGCCTGTGAACCTCCGGTAGCTCCATGATCAACTCTATCTTGGGCTCCACCTTCACCCCGTACCTTGCCAGTAGCCTGGGCTGGGCGAGGCGTCCCGCGATATACGCTGTGAGCAGTGCGGCGGCGAACCCCTCCATGTATATGAGGACCATGGTTAGACTCTGGGCTAGGAGCCCCTTCACGAACACGCTTGTGAACGCTATCATCACGGCTAGCCTGGCCTGGCAGGGTATGAATGGGGCGGCGAAGACGGCTCGGAACCTCTCCTCCTCGCTTAGGCTCCTAGTAGCGTATACTGCGGCCACGTTGCACCCTGTGCCCATTATGAGGGGGAAGATGCTCCTGCCGGTCAGGCCGAACCTGTAGAGGAGCGGGTGGAAGGATACAGCCATTCTAGCCGCCAGGCCGGAGTCCTCGAGTATTGCGAGGCTAACGTAGACCATTGCTATCAGGGGGAGGAATGAGAGCACGAGCCCCACGCCGCCTATCACGCCGTCGGCTAGTAGGGATCCGAGGGTCCCGGGCACATACTCGTGCACCAGGCCGGAGAGCCAGGCGAAGAAGTTGCTCATGAGCGTCGAAATATTGTACTCCTCTATGAAGGTGGCGGCGCCCTCCAAGCCGAGCCAGCGGAATATCATGTTGAGGGGGAAGCCCAGGTTTAGGGCGAAGACCACCGCGAACGTGGCGAAGAGGCCTGCAATGCTCAGTATCGGGCCCGCGATTGGGTGGAGGAAGGCGTCTACCAGCCTCTGCCAGCGGGCGGCGGCAGGCCTCCTCCTCACAACCACCTGGTGGGCCAGGTTCTCGGCGAACATTATCCGCCTCTCGGCAACATGGTATTCTACCGGGATGCCCAGCTGCCGGCTGGCCTCCTCGCGGAGGTCGGCGGCTCGCCTTAGGAGGTCATCGTAGCCCAGCCTTGAGAGGAGGCTGTAGAGGTGCTCGTCCCCCGCTAGGAGCTGGACCGCCAGCCACCTCTTGGAGACGCCTAGCCTCCCAGCCGCCTCCCCCAGGACCGGGTCCCGGGAGAGCCTGTCTATGTAGGTCTCCAGAAGCCCATAGTCTATGGTGGGGGGCCGGCCGCCTGGGGCACCCTGCGTTACCGTGTCTAGGAGCTCCTCTATCCCTATGCCCTCTAGGCTGGATACCCTAACAACCGGCGCCCCTATAATGGACTGGAGCCTCTCATAGTCTATGTGTACTCCGCGGGCGTGGCTTAGAGCGTACTTGGTAGCCGCTACCACTATCCTGCCTGGGAACGCCTCGAGAGCCTGGACTAGAAGGTTCATGCTAGCCTCCGGCTGCGTGGAGTCTAGGAGCACTACAATCACGTCTGGACTGCCGAGGAGGAGGGCCTCACGCGTGACAGCCTCCTCCGGGCTGGTCGGTACGAGCCCGTATACTCCGGGAAGGTCGACTATGCAGACCTTCTCGCCCCCCACCCTTATGCGGCCGACCTCAATGTCCACCGTGACTCCAGGCCAGTTTGCCACAGTAGCAGTCCTCCCGGTGAGCACGTTGAACAGGCTGCTCTTCCCCGTGTTCGGCGCGCCCAGCAGGAATACTCGCCTGTCGCACTCCTCCTCCAGCAGCTCCAGCAGCTTGGCGCCTGCGACGGCTGTCTCCAATTATCGGCACCCGAACCATTACTGGGGGGCGACTGTTATCATTATAGAATATGTAAATGTTGACGCTACTTCTACCTGTTTCCTGTTTCCCCCTCGAACCGTATTCTGACAGGCTCCCTCTGGTCTACGAGGTGCAGGTCTAGCTGTGGGAACGGTATCTCTATCCCAGCCTCCTCCAACACCTTCTTCAGCCTAGTCTGAAGGTCGACCTTCGTGGCGAACCAGGCCTGGGGTGGGGCCCAGCACCTCAGCTTAATGTTCACGCTGGAGTCAGCGTATTCCTCGACGAAAGCCTCGGGTGCCGGGTTTACCAGGCACATTGGATGTTCTGAAACGAACTCCTTCAACACTTCAACCGCCTTCTGGATGTCGGTCTTGTAGTGGACTCCGATTGTTATCTCCACCCTCCTAGCCCTCATCCTAATATAGTTGGTGATTATACTGTTGAAGACGTCGTTGTTGGGTATCCTCACTATGGGGCCGTCCCAGGTCCTTATGAGGGTTGAGAACACGCTAATGTTCACCACGACCCCCGACACGCCGGCCACGGTGACGGGGTCCCCGACTCTTAGCGGCTGCTCGATGAGCAGCATTACGCCGCTTACCAGGTTGCTTAGGGTGCTCTGGGCGGCGAGGCCGACTACTATGCCTGCGAAGCCGCCTGCGACTAGGAGGGCTGAGAGGTTTATGCCGAGCGGGTAAAGGGCTGTCACTCCGGCTAGGAATAGGAGGCTGTAGAAGGTTAGGGTCTCTATGGGCTTGTAGACGTGCTGGGGCATCCTAGGCCTAAGGCTCCTCCTCATTAGGCTCCTAATGAAGTATGCTATGAAGACTCCGATTGCTAGGAGGGCGGCCGCGATTATAACAGACTCTACCCTCTCCGTGAAGGCTTTGGCTATCTGGTCTACTATCGCCGTGGCCTGCTGGGCTGGCATGCCTCCACACCTCTCACGGTGTTGTGAGGCTCCTCCTCACGACCTCGACCTTCATGGTGAATGGCTGTATCTGCTGGAGTAGGGTGGGCAGCATCCTCTTCCCGGCCCCCACCCTCACTATCTCCCTCAACCCTCTCTTCGGGGGGTCGTTGGTGTTCCTCGCCGTCACTATGCTCCCCTCCGCCTCCACTTGGAGCTGGGGGTAGTAGACTATCCCGTCATCGTCGACGTAGAATGTTGAGATGCTCGCATTGAACCCTACGCCTGGGAGTAGCACGTTTCCGCCCCTCACCACCATCCTTACGACCGCCGTGCCTACAGGGTCTGGGAGCTCCTCCTGGTCGTAGGCTACCACGCTCCTATAATAGCGGGCCAGGGTCCCGTCGACCACGTCTCCAACCAGAGTGTACTTGACCCTAACCGGGCTGAGGCGTACTAGCACGAGGTTCCCGGCGTAGACCTCTATCTCGTAGGGGGCGAGCGTCCAGTAGTCCTCCCCGTCCTCCACGAGCACGCGCTTCTCGAACTCCACGTAGATGTAGGGGGTGGCGGGGAGGAGCCTGTGTATCGCAGGTATAGGGGCGGCCATAACAGGTTTCTCCGGCGGGACCCTAGCCTCGGCGCAGCCGTAGGGGTCGCACGCCCTAATGTCGCCGTTGCCCGCCCTCTCTATCCGGGCCTCGCCAATCTGTATCCACTGGCCAGGCCCAAGGCTCCACGGCACCCTCTTCAACAGCTCGTTGTCGCTAGCGTCGACTACCTGTTCCACGCCCGCCCCCCGGTTCCCCACGCATACTGGCGGCCCGTCTAAAAGGGTCAACCTCACCCAACGTGCAAGGTGTCCCGGGCGTGAGGATAGTAGAGGTGCTCGCTGGAAGGGTTAGGCTCGGCGCCCTGGAGCTGAGGGGGTCCCGGAGGAGGGGCAGGTTCCCCGAGGAGGAGAACCTGGACGTTCAAATCTGCCGTGCGGGAGCCTGCACGCCCCTCTTCTCGGTCAAGGCTTTCAGGGGGAGGCCACCCTACTATAGGCCGTGGGTCGAGGTACACAGTGTTGCAGGCCCCGAGTTCTCCCTCGTCGAAGACCTCGTACTAGACCTTGCAGCCGAGAGCCTGGGGCCTGGCGGGAGGCTGTACGTGGAGTACGCCTGGGACCCGGTAACGGTCTACGAGCTAGAACACGGCACGCCGCCCGCGGCCTCGAGGATAGGCTTCAAGCTGGTGGTGAGAGGGTTCACCTGGCTGAAGGACTGGTACTACCCGGAGGGGTTCATGGAGGGGGCGCAGAAGCTCCAGGGTGAGAAGCCGCTGGACGACGCCCACGCCTCGAGGCAGGCTAGGAGTATCCTGGATGAGCTGGAAGCCTACGCCGAGAGCGGGAGGGGGGTGCCGGGCGCGGTTGAAAGGGCCCGCATACTCTCGAGGCTACTGGGTGCCATGGCGGGATGCCAAGCCAGGCGATAGCCGGGACCCTGGTGTTAGACGAATGGCTCGACCCCGTCGGCGAGTATGTTGTCCTCGACAGCCGGGGGCGGGTTGAGAGGGTAGCATGGGGCAGGCCCCCCTCGTGGGCAAAGGTTAGGAGAGTGGAGGGCTACATCCACCCGGCATTCATAGACGCCCACATGCACCTCTCATGGCTCGGCCTAGCACTCTACGGTGTAGACCTTAGGGGCTCGAGGAGCGCCGTGGAGGTTGCCGATAGGCTCTCGAAGGCTGAGGGACCCCTAGCCTACGGGCGCGGCTGGGACCAGGAGGACTTCGACGACCCCGGCAGGCTTCCAGACAGGAGGCTCCTCGACTCGAGGATACCCGACAGGCCAGCCGTGGCGGTGAGAGTCTGCGGCCACCTAGCCGTAGCTAACACCCTAGCACTCGAGGAGGCCAGGCCTTGGGAGAAGTACCCGGAACATGTCGACAGGGAGACGGGCCTCCTAAGGGAGGACGCGGTATACTATACTATCGAGAGGCTCCTCTCCAAGGTCGACGTTGCAAGCCTCGTCGCAAGGGCGGCGGAGGCGCTGGCCTCGGCCGGAGTCGGGGGAGTGGCTAGCATGGCCTGCAACCCCCGGGAGGCCGAAGCCCTAGCACGAGGCGCCGGGGCCCCACTGCTGGTAGCCTGCTACCCTAGACCCGAGCACATTGAAGCCTCCCTAGCCGTGCTCCAGGGCAAGCCCGGCGTGGAGGTTGCCGGCGTTAAATTGTTCGCCGATGGAAGCCTGGGGGCTAGGACGGCGAGGCTTAGGAGCGGCTACAGCGACGACCCCGGGAACAGGGGGGTGCTACTGCTAGACAGGCGGGCTATCGTGGGCCTCGCGAGACCGGTGCTCGAAGCCGGCCTTAGGGTGGCAGTCCATGCTATAGGCGACGAGGCGCTAGACGAGGTCATAGCAGCCTACGAGATCCTAGACCCTGGAGGCCAGGCTAGAGTAGAGCATGCAAGCATAGTATGGCCAGACCAGCTCTCAAGGCTAGAGGCCCTGAAGGTATGGATAGTCGCCCAGCCGAGGTTCCGGGTCAGCGACTGGTGGATAGACAGGAGGCTAGGCGGCAGGGCGAGGTATGCGTATAGGCTGAGGAGCCTCCACAAGACCGGCATGCTAGCCCTGTCGACCGATGCTCCAGTAGAACCATACCAGCCGTGGGAGACGCTCCAAGCGGCCCAGGGGATGTGCGACGCCCCAGCATGCACGGGCTCGGAGAGCCTCTCGGCTAGGGAGGCATTCTACGACTACACTAGGAACGCCGCCCGGGCGGCAGGCGGCCCCCTCGCTACAGCCGGGAGCCTGGAGGTCGGAGCCCCAGGCCTGCTAGCCTACACGCCCACACCGCCAGACTCGTACAGATGGGAGGGACCCTCCAGGCTCATACCTACACACGTATATACCGTATAGCCACGTGCCTGGGTCCCGTCTTTTCATAGGTTCTTAGAGCAAACAGTATTTTGACCCTCTAGACCACAAGTAGAGTATAACAGGGGGCCGCCCGGGAGGCGCCCCTGGGGGACCCGGTCGCCTATTGCCCTGCAGGATAAATGACCCGGGCCGCCCCATGGGGGCGGTGGGAGCGGATGGTAGCAAGACTCTCGGCGAGCTACTCGTAGAACTGGCTAACACGGCCGGCCCCCAGGGGAAGAGGTATTACAATCTCATGTTCGGCCTCGCCAGGGGCATCCTAGAGGCGACCCTGGTCTCAGACAGCCTGAAGGTAGTCGCGGCCTGCACTAGCCTCGGGGCGTCGGAGAAGAGGGGCGACGAGTGCCTCTCCATGCTACGAGGCCTTGCCGGGGAGAAGCCCCTCTTCGGCCTCGGAGAAGTATACGATATGGGAGACGATGGTGTTGAAAGGTTCCTCCGCCTCTACGGCGACGCCAGAGTCTCCAGGCCCAGAAGCCTCTACTGGGTGGCAGGGTTCGAGGAGGAGAAGGAAGAGGAGGAGAAGCCAAAGCCCAGGCCCGCCGGCCTGGGTATAACGAGGACCGCTATGAGCACCATAGAAGACCCGGACCTCTTCATGGCCAGGGTGGCGCTAACCTCTAGGATACTGAGGTACACCCGCACCAGGGACCCGGCAGAGCTACACAGGGAGGCCAGGGACGCCAGCGCCTCGGACCCGGAGGGCCTCTACAGGCTAGTTGTAATGCTTAGGAACGATGAGAGCGTCAACGTGTTCTACATGAACGGCAGGCCCTGCCTAGTAATACGCCTCACCGACGGAGGCACCAGGGCGAGGCCCGCCGGGGGAGACGTGGTTGAGATACTTGCAGGCATAGACAAGAACCTCATAGAATACGTGAGCCTCCAGAAGGTGGAATGCCCAGAGTGCAGGGAGAAGATTAGGGAGAACTGCCTCCGCATACCCGAGCGCAGGGAGCCCCCGCAGGCGAGGCTGGAGGAGGCCAAGGCCAGGGAGCAGGCGGCCGTCGAGCGTGGCGAGGCAGAGTCAAGGGAGGAGAGGGAGGCGGCCAGAAGGAGGAGATGGTTCTTCTGGAGGAGAAGGTAACAATAGACCCCCCGCACTACTATCCCTTCCAGGGTGCCGGGTCCTGGCAGGGTGTAGCCTCGGGCTGGAGGGGTATAGGGTTCTAGTCACAGCCTCGACGAGGGGGATTGGGGCCGGTATAGCGAGGGTCCTGGCAAGGTGTGGGGCTAGGGTCGCGGTCAACGGTAGGAGAGGCGTGAAAGAGGCTGCCGAGACAGTTGGAGGGGTCCCTGTGCCGGGGGACCTGTCTAGGGAGGGCGCCGCCGCCGAGGTGGTTAGGGAGGCGGCTAGAAGGCTTGGAGGCCTCGACACGCTGGTCTACGTGCCGCCACCGCCGCCCAGCGGGGGTTTCTTCCAGGTATCCATGGAGGAGTGGAGGCTCTCGTACAGGCTCCTAGTGGAGGCCCCTATAGAGGCTGTTAGGGAGGCCGTCCCCCTGCTAGAAGCCTCCAATAGGAGCCCGTCGATAGTATTCGTTACAAGCCTCGCGGCCTGGGAGCCTTTAGCCTCCATAGCTACTAGCAGCGTGCTTCGCCCAGCCCTCCACGGGCTAACAGTGCTGCTCGCCAGAGAGCTCGGCCCCCGCGGGATTAGGGTCAACGCCGTAGTACCAGGGCTCTTCATGACAGATAGGCTCCTCGAGGTTGCAAGGATAAGGGCTGAGGCTACAGGGTCTAGCGTGGAGGAGGCTCTAGAGGAGATGGGCAGGCAGGCGAGCCTTGGGAGGGTAGGGGACCCGGAAGAAATAGGGTGGACCGTAGCCTTCCTAGCCAGCCCCAGGGCCAGCTATGTCACCGGAGCCCTTGTGGCGGTCACCGGGGGCAGGCATGTTAGCATACGCTAGCCCTCGACACTCCAATACGCTATGTCTGTGAAGGCGCCGGTCCTCTCATGCTCCGGCCTGAACACTGGCCTCACTACTATGCCGGGGCGTATCTTCTCCTCGGGACCCTTAACAACGCCGATGTAGCCGCCTATCACGCCTGGCGACGTTATGAAGCCCAACACTACTGACTCGCCTAGCCTCTCGCCCCTCAACGACTCTCTCACCACGGTGTAGAGTGACAGTATGAAGGGTCCCTCAACCTCCACTATCTCGGCCTCCTCGAGAGTGTCGGGGCAGAATGTTTTCGGAGGCATGAACAGGCGGCCGTCGGGGCACCTCATCCCCGGCACTTTCCCCTCCTTCAAAAGCTTAGCCGCTTCGAGCCCGTGTATGCCGGGCGTGTAGAGGTAGTATTCTACCTCCATCCTGCCGGGGTAGTGTAGGGTCTCCCCGGGGAATATCCTCTTATCCCAGCTCACCGCGGTCACCCCTCAACAGGCTCGAAACACTCTATGTCGTTAATGCTCCCGGTCCTCTCCTCGGGGGGCCTCCACCTAGGCTTAACCCTCAATCCTATGGCTGAGCCGTCCATCACCTGCTCCGGGGTTATGCCGCATAGCCTGTGGAAGAGGCCTGCGAACTCGTAGCTGTCCTCCCGGTAGCCGGGGGCGTCCAGCCTTATCACTCCGACAATCTCGGGCTTCTCCATCCTCCTCCTATCAGTGGCGATATAGCTGACCACGGCAGTATGCACCACGCCGGTTCCTGGGAGCTCCACCCAGTCCCTGGTGGGGACGTGGCAGTACTCGCAGTATGCCCGTGGGGGCACGTAGACCCTGCCGCACTTGGGGCACCTGACCCCGAGTATCTTGCCCTGCTTTAGCCCCTCGAGGAACCTCGACTGGGCCTGGCCGGCGCTGAACTGGTAGCGTACCCTGGGCTCGTCTCTAACCAGGCCGGGGAGACTATACATCTCCCGGCCCGACAGGTACCTGCCGGGCAGGGGGGTCCTCGGCCTAGGCTCCCTAGCAGACACTCCCACCACCCCCTCCTAGTTGCCCAGGACTATCACCGTGCCCGCCTGCATGAGGTCGCCCCAAGCTTGGGCGACGCCCTTGTGGACGGGCTTCTTCACCTGCCTCTTCCCAGCCTGGTAGCGGAGCTGCCAGAAGATCTCGGCCACCTTCATTAGGCCCGCAGCTGCTATCGGGTTGCCCACGCCTAGGAGTCCGCCGCTGGGGCTTGTAGGCAGCTCGCCGTCCCTGTCGAAGTATCCCTCTTTTAGGAGCTTCCACGCCTCGCACGGCCTGGCCAGCATTAGGCCCTCGATGTGGTGTAGCTCCTTGTAGTCGAAGGGGTCGTAGGGTTCTGCGACATCTATCTCCTTCCAGGGCCTCTCAATCCCCGCCATCTTATACGCCATCCTGGCGGCGTACTGGACGTAGCGCGGGTATGCCAGCTCCCTGTTATACCAGTGGGTGTTGTCGAGCGTGAACCCGACGCCCTCCACCCATACCGGCGAGTCCGTCATGCGGCGGGCCTCCCTCTCCCTAGCGAGTACCAGTGCAACAGCCCCGTCGCTCACCGGGCTGATGTCTAGCCTGTTCACAGGCCACACTAGGAGCTCGCTGTTCAACACGTCCTCCACGGTGATGTTGGCGGCCGCCTGGGCGGCCGGGTGGTCGAGTGCGTTCCTCTTATTCTTCACGCTGACGAGTGCGATATCCTCCTTCCCGGCTCCACACTTGTACATGTAGCGGCGCATCTCCATTGCAAATATCCATATGAGGTTGGGGCCCAGGGGCCTCTCTAGTATCGGGTCCCAGATGTAGGCGAACACGTACTGTGGGTGCGGGTGTGCCGGGCTCATCTTCTCCTCTGCTATGGCTAGGACCGTGTTGCAGTGGCCGCTGGCCGCATGCCACCATGCGGCTATGGGCACGAAGACACCGGTCCCTCCGCCAACGTACACCCTAACTGTGGGCTTCCCGGCGGCTATCGAGAGGTACTCGCCATTATAGTGTAGGCCGTCGAAGGCGTCCGGCGCAGTACCTATGACGACGCAGTCCACGTCCTTAATCGTTATGCCGGCCTCGTCCAACGCCTGCCTGGCCGCCTCCCACGCCAGCTCCCTAGGGGTTTCGAGGAGCCTCCTACGGAACAGGGTCATGCCAGCCCCTACGATTGCAACCCGGTCCTTCACGTGTATGTTGGGCCTCACCACTCCCACCCCCGTCTAGCCCGAGGATAGCACGAAGACCATGCTTGTAGTCGTCGGCGGGCCGCGCCAGCTTGCAACTATCGCCCTCTCAACGTCTGGGAGCTGGTGGGGTCCCGCCTCGCCCCTCAGCTGTAGCACGGCCTCAAGCAGCCTAGCCAGGCCCGTAGCCTCCAAGGGGACCCCCATGGCCATGCTGCCGCCGCTCGGGTTGACCGGGTAGGCGCCCCTCGGCGACAGGTTGCCCTGCTCCACCTCCCTCCAGGCCATGCCCTCGCCGGCCAAGCCCAGCTCTTCGAGCGCTATCAGCTCGTGGGCTGGAGTCCTATCCTCGACCTCGGCGAAGTCGGTCTCGGCTAGGGGAGACTCGATACCGGCCATGGAGTAGGCTATCCTCGCCGCTATCCTCATGCTAGGCATCCTCCCCCAAACATGGTATTCCAGGGCGCCCGTGTCAACCTCGGTGGCGTAGCCGAACCCGTCAATGTACACCGGCTTGTCCGTCAGCTTCTCGGCCACATCCTCGGCGGCCAGCACCACTACTACCGCGGCGTCAACGTACTGGGCTATCTCCATCCTCGTCAGCGGCTCCAGGGCGACGGGCGCCTCCAGTATATCGTCTGGAGTGACCCTTGCAGCGTAGCTGGCCCTGGGGTTCTGGAGGCCCGCCCTCCTATTGGCGGCAGCCACCACTGCCAGGTGGCCCCTGTCGGCACCGCTCCCGGCCAGATACGCCTGGGCGTCGAGGGCTAGAGGGTATAGGGGGTGTATCTTCGCAGCGTGCC